>DATIBA010000192.1:0-4767 GCA_035457765.1 Gaiellaceae bacterium | reverse complement strand
CCCTCGAAGAGGGGCCCCGCGCCGTCCTCTACGCTCGCACGCCCGCGAGAACCTCGACGATCGGAGCCTCGTAGAGGTCCGCAGAGCGAACCGTCCCGCCCATGCCCCTCACGATCTCCTCACGCTTCGGACCGAACTGTCGCTCCGCCTCCTCGGCGCCCTCCCTCGTCTCCCAGAGCACGACGGACCGCGCACGACGGTTGTCCTCGTCGACGAGCGAGATGAAGCCGGCGAATCCGTCGATCTCCTTGAGCCCGGGGATGATCCGCTCCCGGATGGTCCCCAGTACCTCTTCGCGCTTGGACGGGTCGACACCCTCGATCTCGACAAGCCGTCCGAACATAGCCCCTCCTTCCGTCGACGTCTCCGCGATCGTAACTCTCGACGTCGCGCGGCGTGAAACTGCGCTCTGCGCTCCCTCGGCGCGCAACGGCTGGTGAGGGCAGATCGACTGGGAACGATGCGACTCGGGTCAGTCGTCCTCGGAGCGCTGGGTGGTAGCGAAGCTCTCGTCCAGCTCGACATCGACCTCGCTGCCGTCGCTCTTGCGGATCTCGACCTCGTAGCCTGCACCGCCGTCGTCGGACTCGACCGCCAGCACCGTGCCACCACCCGTCGTCGCGAGCGCGGCCTCGGCAGCCTTGTCGGCCGACGCGCCGGTCAGAGAAGCGTCGCCCTCGTCCTGCCCCTCGTTTCCGTCGTCTTCCGTCTCCGAGGCCTCGTTGTCGTCGGCCGGGGCCTCGTCCGAGACGGCAGCCGGCGTCGTCGTCTCGCCGCCGCTGCCCGCGGCCACCGCGATCCCCGCCGAGAACGCGATGAGCCCCAGGACGGCGACGACGAGCATGAGGTATCTGTGCGTCTTGGACATCTGACTCCTTCCCCCGCGCCGAGAATCTAGCCGCCAGGCAATGAAATCACGATGAAGAGACCCGCCTCCGACGCGATCAGCCTCGGGCGCCTGCGTCCGTGAGGATCTCGGCGATCGCCGTGTAGCCCTTCCGCCGGGCGTGTTCGAGCGGAGTAACTCCTTCGCCGTCCGCGAGGTCGACGTCGGCTCCCGCATCGACGAGCAGGCGAACCACCTCCGTGTGCGCCTCTCCGCCGTCGCCAAGGATGATCGCCTCGAGGAGCGCCGTCCAGCCGAGGCGGTTGACGTGGTCGATCTCGACCCCAGCCGCGAGCAGGCGCCGAACGATCTCGACGTAGCCGCGGTGCGCGGCACGGATGAGACCGGTGCCGTTGTAGCCGTCCTTGGCGTCGACGTCTGCGCCGGCTCGGAGCGTGAGCTCGAGAAGCGAGACGTCCTCCCCCACTTCGCTCGTCGCGATCAGGTACGCGCTCTGCTCCGTGATGTCCTTGGCGTTGACGTCGGCACCTGCATGGACGAGTCGCCGGGCGACCTCGACGTGGTTCCCGTGGGCCGCGGCGACGAGGGCGGTCGCTTCGCTCGAGTCGCGAGCGTCGACGCTCGCGCCCTGGTCGAGGATCGCTTCGACTGTCTCGAGGTCGCCGGAGCGAGCGGCCTCGACGAGCTGCGCGTCGAGCATGGATTCACTCAGCTGCGCGTCCTCGCCGCCGCACGAGGCGGCGGCGAGGACGACGACGAGCAGAACGAGGCTCCGCAGCGGCTATCCCGCCGCAGCGTCGAGCGCGGGCTCGGAAGTCCGCACCTCCTGCTCCTGGAGGTCACGTCCACGGACGAGGAACAGCGAGACGAGGACGCCCACGAATGCGATCGCGGCACCGGTCCAGAACGCGGCCTGGAAGCCGTCCGTGAGGGCAACAGGCTGCTGTGTGCCAGTCGCGATCGCATCGTTGGTGGTCGTGACGGCCACGGTCGAGAGGATCGCGATGCCCACGGCGCCGCCGATCTGCTGCGACGTGTTGATGAGCCCGGACGCGAGGCCGGCCTCGTGCGGCTTCGTCCCGGCCACTGCCGCGATCGTGATCGCGACGTAGGCGAACGGCATCCCGAGACCGATGATCAGGAACCCTGGAAGGAGATCGCTCCAGTACGAGCCGTCGACCGAGACCTGGGTGAAGTACAGGAGACCGACCGTCATGAGCGACATCCCGAAGACGAGCGCAGGCTTGACGCCGACCCGTGTGACGGCGGCTGCCGCGACGTTCGCCCAGATGATCGCGGTCCCGGCGACAGCGAGGTACCCGACGCCCGTCTCGATCGGCGTCAGCCCGAGCACCTGCTGCATGTACAGCGTGAGCATGAGGAACATCGCGAAGAGCGCAGTTCCCATGATGAAGCCCGCGACGTTCGCGGCCGTCAGCGTCTGCAGCCGGAAGATCGAGAACGGCACGAGCGGGTCCTTCACACGCAGCTCCCAGCCGACGAACGCGAGCAGGAGGACCGCCGCCGCCACGAAGACGCCGATCGTCTCGGCCGAGCTCCAGCCCCAACCCTGACCCTGCGTGATGCCGAGGACGAACAACGAGAGCCCGGAGGTGACGAGGACGGCGCCGGGCACGTCGAAGCCCTGGCCGTGCTTGTCGAGGCTCTCCGAGAGCAGAACGGGTGTGAGGACGAGCGCTGCCACGCCCACCGGCACGTTCACGAAGAAGATCCACTCCCACGAGAGGAGATCCGTCAACACGCCGCCGAGCAAGACGCCCGCAGCGGCGCCGACACCACCGACCGCACCCCACGCGCCGAGTGCGATGTTGCGCTCACGACCCTCTTTGAAGGTCGCGACGAGGATCGACAGAGCGGCAGGCGTGATCGTCGCCGCGCCGAGACCCTGGAGCGCGCGGAAGGCGATGAGCGACTCGTCGCTCCAGGCGAGGCCGCAGAGGAGCGACCCGACCGTGAAGATCACGGTCCCGAGCATGAAGATGCGCCGGCGGCCGAGAAGATCTGCCGAGCGACCACCGAGCAGGAGGAAGCCACCGAAGACGAGCGCGTAGGCACTGATCACCCACTGGAGGTTCTCCTGCGAGAACCCGAGATCGACCTGGATCGACGGGAGCGCGACGTTCACGATCGCGATGTCGAGAATCGTCATGAACTGCACCGCGAGGATGAGTGCGAGAGCGAACCACTTCTTTCGTCCGGAGTCCACCATGAGAGAGCCCTTCCGACGTCGTGTACTTGAGAAGGGCCCGATGCTAGCAGGACACACTTGCGATTTGCAAGTATTGACTTTCGAATCGCCAGCGTTCACACTTTGCGCGTGGCCAAGTGCTACGAGCAGTACTGTCCGGTCGCGCACGCCCTCGACCTCGTGGGCGAGCGCTGGTCGCTGCTCATCGTCCGAGAGCTGCTCGAGGAGGGCGCGCTGCGCTACTCCGATCTGCACGCGCGTCTCGACGGGTGCGGCACCAACATCCTCGCCGCGCGGCTGAAGACGCTCGAGCAGGGCGGTGTGATCTGCCGGCGGCGGCTCGATCCGCCCGCGGCCTCCTGGGTGTACGAGCTCACCGAGTACGGGGCCGGGCTCCGCGAGGTTCTCCACGTGCTCGCCCACTGGGGGGCGCGCTCGCTGCGTCCGCCCGCTGAGACCGGCGATCTCGAGCCGGGCTGGCTGCACGGTGCCCTGCGCATCGCGCTTCCGTCGGCCAGCACGGAGCGGCGCATCGAGTTCCGAATCGGGGACGAGGTTGCGTCCGTCGTCGGCGATCAGATCGTCGAAGGCTCGATCGAGGATCCCGACGCGATCGTCAGCGGGGACTCGCCGGGCTTCTACCGCCTCATGGTCGACCGCAGCATCGAGAGCGTTTCGATCGGCGGAGACGTGGACGCCGTGCGCACGATGCTCGACGCTCTTCCGGTGGTGCCGCAGGTCGGCGTCGTTACGACCTCCGACTGACGCGCTCTCAGCCCGCGCCCGCGGTCAGGCCCCGGAGGGAAGGTCGATCGCGTAGACGTCGTTTCCGGCGAGTCCGAAGCTGGATCCGTCGAAGTACGGGGTCGAGGCGAAGGTGCCGGCCGTATTCGTCCCCAGAGTGGACGGGTTGAAGACGAAGACGTCCTCGTCGGCGCCGCTGGCGCCCGACACCGCCAAGTCGCCACGTGTCGACAGGTAGATGCGCCCAGCCGCGTCGACCGCGGCGGCGTCGACGTCCTCTGCGGACGCGCTGAGCCCGACGTCGGAGCCGTCGAAGTAGAGGGCGAACGTCCCGCTCGTCGTCGGCCCGAGCGTCGCAGGGGTGAAGGCGAGCAGGTCCTCGTCGGCGCCGGAGACACCCGGCACGCCGCTGGCGCCTTCCGTCGAGAGGAGAAGAGTGCCGGTGGCGAGCAGCTCGAACGCATCGACGTCTTCGGCATTGGTCGTCAGGCCGACGTCGGATCCGTCGAAGTACATGCTGAACGTCCCGGCCGTCGTCGTTCCGAGCGAGCTCGCGTCGAAGCGGATGACGTCCGAGTCGTCGACGGTTCCAGCGACGCCGGGCAGCGAGGCTCCGTCGGTGTCGAGCGAGAAGAGGAGCGAGTCCGCATCGAGCCATCCGAACGCGTCGAGACGGCGGCTCGAGAGGCCGACGTCGGAACCGTCGAACGCAAGACTGAACGTGGCAACGCCGTCGAAGGAGACCACGTCCTCGTTGGCGACTGACACTCCTCCGATCGTCCCGTTCGCTTCGAGCGAGAAGTACAAGGGCTTCGGTGGCGCCTGAGTGCTCGCGCTGGCGACGTTCGAGTACGGCCCGAGCAGGGGGACGGCGTCCTCGGCGCGCACGCGGTAGGAGTAGGAGGTCGCAGGCGTGAGCCCGCCGTCGGGGTAGGTGAGGGCGGTGGTGGTCGCGATCTCGGTGAAG
>DATIBA010000191.1:0-4466 GCA_035457765.1 Gaiellaceae bacterium | reverse complement strand
GTCATGAGAACGATCGCCGAGCACAAGGAGAACGAGCGATGATCCTCAGAGTCTCAATCGTCACCGCCCTCGTCGGGGCCGCGCTGACTTTCGGGGTTCAAGCGGTACCTGCTCAGGAACTGCCTGCCACCCTCGCGGTCTCGCCAAAGGTTGCCAAGCAGATTCAGATGGCTTCGTTTGACGAGCGCCCTGCCACCCTCGCGGTCTCGCCAAAGGTTGCCAAGCAACTCGCGGGAGCCAGCCTCGACAGCCGGAGAGCTTTGCAGCCTGCGCCGCTTCGAGCGAACGTCACTGCCCCCCTCTCCGTGACCAACTCCGGGAGTGAAGTCGGATGGCATCAGGTCGCGATCGGCTCGGGTATCGGCATCCTGCTCGCAGTGGGCCTCTTCATGGCCGTGCGGATGCGTCGTACCTGGCCGCTAGCGCACTGAGATCCGTCCACCTCGACCGATGTGCTGTAGCCGCCCTCCCGGGGGCGGCTACAGCTGCAAGGCGGGGGGTGAGGGGTGGCTCATGGAGATCTCGGGCGCAGCCAGCGTGGCGTTCGCTCGAACCCTCCGACCGATCCACTGAGGACACACGGGCGAGCTGCTTCGAGAGGCGCTGCGTCGAGTGCGCGCCATCAAACTGAGCAGGCGTTTCGCAGACCGTGTACCGGGTACACATGATGGCCCGAGAGTGGCAAGAACTCTGTGAGCCGCTGTGTAAGCGTCAGCCCGGCGCCCGGATGAATTCCGTCGGGGGAGCCGAACGGCGCAGCGCCCGATACGACGAGAACACGAGGGTCGGACGCGGGGGTCTCAGGTGTCCGAGGTCGCCTCAAGAAGCTCGTAGTGCGCGCAAACCCCCATGGTTGCCGACGTGCCTCGCAAGCCGCTGACGCTCGTCGCTCAGCTTCCGTAGTTCCCGCAACTCGATCTGGCTCAAGGATGGCCAGCGCCGGAAGAGAAGCGTCATGCGCTCATCACGATCGTCCCTCGCCTCTCGAAGCTCTTCGTGATCGAGCAGCAACAGGTCCTTCGGAAGGTGCTTGATCACCGGGGCAGTGCCTCTCAGCGGCCCCATGCGCCCGCCCCGTAAGGCTGCTTGCTCGGCTTTCTGCCGAGCGCTCCCAACCACTTCCGGATCCTCGCCGCCAAGCTACGCGTGACCTGCATCAGTACCTCGCTTTCGCCGCCCTCGGCGCAGTGGCCAGTGAGGTCAACGCGAAAGAGAGGCTCGGGAACCGCAATCGTAGCCGATCGCCGGCAACTTGGCTTTGCTTCGCCTCGCCGCTTTCGTGGTTGAGATCGGTGGACCACAGCGAGATCATGTTCAGACATGGACGACTACGAGGTGATCGCCCAGGAGTTGAGCGAGCTCGGGCAGAAGATCCGCATTCTCGAGGAACGAGTAGCCGAGGTCGAGCGAGTGAACGCGCGACTGGAGGACGCTGCTCTCACTACTGCCCGCGCCCTGGGTGAGGTCTCACGTCACTGGGACGCGGTGTACGAGGCGATGCGCCGTGAAGAGACGATCGACGCGGAGGCTTCGTCCGAGCGCGACAGCGCTGCGAGCGCGGCGCGTCGCGCGTAGCACTCGGGTCCGGAGCGGACGGCCAACGAGTAAGGGCCCGGACGAGGGGCCGGGCCCTTCTTAGGAGTGCGCGTGCGGGGAGGCTACGCGGTGTTGACAGCGTTGCCGTGAGCGACGACGTTGCCGCTCGTGATCTTGGGTGGGTTGGGGATTGCCGTGTCGAGCTTCTCGTCGCGGATCCAGGTTGCGACGAGGTTCGAAGACTCCTTGCCCTGCTCAGGAGTCTCGAAGAGACCGAGCGAGCTGAAGACGCCGTTGCCGGCCTCGATCAGGTAGTAGCCGGCAAAGCCCGGGAGCTTGCTGAGCTTCGGGACGAGGGTCTCGTTGACCTTGCTGGTGAGCTCGGCGGTGCGGCTCTGGTCGACGCCTTCGTAACGGCGAATGGTCGCATGCATGTGATGCTCCTCGCTTTCCGATCAGGACAGGGAGTTCGAACGAACCCTCTGCTGCGCTCGGCCCGGTGCGACAATCGAAGAGAAGTCAAGCCTCGACGACTTCAAAGAGAACCAACCGCTCGAACCAGCATAGCTGCGATACCCGAACGCCGTATCGAGCAGCTCGGTAGGACCAAAACCCTCTCCTACGGTGTCGCACCGGCTTCGTCTTCCCAAGCGACGACCGCTGGAGATCGCACCAAGATCCGTCCTGCCTTGTCTCGCCGGCCCGACGTCGTCTGCTGCCTCGGGGTCGTGCCGCCGCCGCCCTGAGAAGTGCGCGGCAAGAAAGCCCAGCCGGTCGAGTTCCTGAACGGTCGTGTCGTCATCCTCGACCCTTGATGTCGAGCCTCGTCTCGCTCGTCATCTGGGGTTGGCGAGGCGTTGTGTCTGTCCGAGTGTTTCCCAGGGGTCGATCGGCTCCCCACGTAGTCCTCCAGCCCAAGAGCGGAGCCGGCCCTGCCAGTCGAACTCTGTTCGCCTAGGCTCCTCGCCTCACGCGCTTCGCGCGTCGGCGGCCATTGGGCTTTCGGCCGGGGTTCTGGCCAGCAGGGCCAGTCCCACAAGTCTACTCCTTTGTGATCTTCCTCACAGGCGTCGCCGAAGCAGCGCGCGATTCCTCATCGACCCAAGCCGAGGCTGCGACAAGCGTATCGAGACCCAAATGCGCCGACGCAGAAGCCCTTGCCGACGCCGCGAGCTAGACGTGACCGCGAGCTGCCCAGGCGCACGCAGTCACGATCAGACTTCCTTCCGGGAATCCGTTTCGGCAATGCTCGCGCAGACGAGTCCGTCGCTCCGGCTCGAGCTCCGACAGGTACGCGCCAGCGGGGCCGACTCCGAGCGTAAACGGCTCCCACCACTCGTCGAAGCTCACGTGCTCGACGCCGACGCACAGCACTGCCTCCTCGACCTCGTTCAGCCCTGCGTCCCGCAGAAGCTCGGCGAGATGCCCTTTCCGCGAGCCGGCGAGATCCGATTCGTCCTCGACGTCCGGGTCGAGCTCGCGAGCGGCCTCCCAGAATCGGCTCAGCGGCCCCTCGCCGCCTGCGTGATCCCAGACACAAGCCGCGACGACACCTCCGGGTCGAGTCACCCGTGCCATCTCGCGAAGTCCCTTGATCGGGTCCGCCATGAAGTGGACGACGAGCTGCGCCAACGAAGTATCGAAGCCGCCGTCCGGGAACGGCAGCTGCTCGGCGGACGCACGCTGGACATCGACGCCGGGTTGGCGATCCCGCGCTGCCGCCACGAACGGCTCCGAAGGGTCGACGGCAGACACCGCAGACGGCCCAAGTCGCCTGACCAGCTCTGCGGTCAGCGCGCCTGGACCACAACCGACATCGAGCACGCGCTCCTCCGCTCCCACATCGGCAAACTCGGCGAACTGTGGGGCAAGCGGTATCGAGTACCTGCCCATGTACCGGTCATACGCGTCCGCGGCGACGGTGAACAGGGCGTCAATCTACCGCGCCGAGGGCAGCGGTCAGCGCGAGTGCTCCAGGCGGTCGAGCTTCGCTCGCGCCGATGCGAGCGCCCGCTCCGCACGAGCTCGCTCCCGCGCGGCCTTCGTCTCGGCACTTTTCGCCGCCTTCAGACGCTGGTGAGCGGTCTCGACCTCGTCGCGGAGCGCCCTCTCGCGCTGGCGTCGCTTCGCCTCAGCGGCCTCGGCTCGCCGCCTCGACGGCGTCCTTCCGGCAGTCGACCTGGCGGCTCTCCGGGAGGTGCTCGGTCGGGTCCCGGAGTACGATGCGAAGCCCGCCGGCTCGGGTTCCTCGGTGAGGACACCCCGCGCAAAAGCTTCTCGAGCTGCGTCGTCGGCGACGGCGTTGCGGAGAAGGTCGTGCAAGCGACGCCGTGTCGGCTCGCTGGGTGGCTTGCCTTCGCCGACGAGGAAGGCAAGTGCGACCTCCTCGAGTAGCGCGAGCTGCTCGTCGAGCTCTCTGCGTGCCTCCGTATCCGACCCGAGCTGCTTCGCCATGCGCGCCGCGGCGTGCGCCGCTCCCCTGGCGACCTGCGGGCGGCTTCGTGCGGCTCGGTTGGCTGCGAGCACGATCGGCGGCGGCTTGCGCAGCGTGGCGATCGCGGCGGCGTCGTCCTTGCGCCCGTCGTCGCGTAGCTTGCGCGCGAGCCGTCGTCTCTCTCGCACGAACTCATCCGACGCGACCGAGAGCAGCGGCTCCGCGATCTCGCTTACCGAGTCCACCCTCGAATGGTCGCACGGACGCCTGGAGGCACACCAGCAGTCAAACGAGCACTCCACCAGAGCGACACTCGCCAGCGGATCGCCAACACGGGGCGGTGGGAGTCGCGCACTAGTCCCCAGACGTCTCGAAACGTGTCCGCAGAGGCAAGAGGAGCGATGCCCGAGATGCTCAGCGAAGCGACCGGATGGAGGTCGATCCTGATACGCCGCGGGTTGATCGAGTGGGCGCGTCCGCGCTCGGCTACGCAGCT
>DATIBA010000190.1:0-3510 GCA_035457765.1 Gaiellaceae bacterium | reverse complement strand
AGAGCGAAGGCGGCGGTGGAGGTGGAACCGCAGTGTCGGCGGGCGCGGTCAAGCTCTCACCCGGAAGACCGAAGGCCGGCTCCGCCGTCGTCGCGTCCGTTCGGGTGACCCGAGGCGGCTCCCCGCTTCGCCCGACCGGGGTCGTATGCGCAGCGGCACTCGGTGGCGCGAAGACGAAGGGCACCGGAAGAGCCGCGAGCGGCGTCGCCTCGTGCCTGTTCAAGACGCCGAAGACAGCGAGGGGAAAGACGCTCGCGGGATCGATCGCGTTCCGTGCCGGAGGCCGGGTCTTCACGCGGCGGTTCGCTACGAGGCTCGGCTAGGCAACGCCGGCGAGAAGGAACGCGCGAGACTCCTTCAGCATCTCCCGCGCGATCACGATCCGCTGGATCTCGTTCGTCCCCTCGTAGATCTGCGTGATCTTGGCGTCGCGCATCATCCGCTCCACCGGGTACTCGCGGATGTAGCCGTAGCCGCCGAGGATCTGCACGGCCTCCGTCGCGACGTCCATCGCGGTGTCCGTGCAGAAGAGCTTCGCCATGGCCGATGCCTTGGTCAGCTCCGCGTCGTCGGCCCCCTCGTCGACCATGCGCCCGAAGCGGTAGAGCAGCCCGCGCGCAGCCTCGGTTCGAGTCTCCATGTCGGCGAGCTTGCCGGCGATCAGCTGGTGCTCCGCGATCGGCTTGCCCATCGTCTCGCGCGTGCGCGCGTACTCGAGCGCGTAGTCGGTCGCGCCCTGGGCGATTCCGAGCCCCTGCGCCGCGACTCCCGGTCGTGAGCGGTCGAGGATGCGCATAGCGATCCGGAAGCCCTCGCCCTCCTCGCCGAGGAGGTTCGTAGCCGGCACGCGCGCGCCGTCGAACACGAGCTCTCCCGTCGTCGAGCCGGCGATCCCCATCTTCGGCTCCAGGCGGGCGACCTCGAAGCCGGGGGTGTCCGACTCCACGACGAACGCCGAGATCCCCGAGTGCCCGGCCTCGGGGTCTGTCTTGGCGAAGACCGTGTACAGGCTCGCGACGGCCGCGTTGGTGATGAAGCGCTTCGAGCCGTCGAGGACGTACTCGTCGCCGTCGCGGCGCGCGGTCGTCCGCATCGCCGCCGAGTCGGAGCCGGAGCCGGCCTCGGTCAGTGCGTACGCGGCGAGCCACTCCCCACTCGCGAGGCGGGGGAGGTAGCGCTCCTTCTGCTCGTTCGTCCCGGCGACCTTGAGCCCGAGCGAGCCGAGCTCCTGCACGGCGACGATGAGCCCGCTCGTCGCGCAGACCTTGGAGACCTCCTCGATCGCGACGAGCGAGAGGAGCGTCCCCGTGCCCGTGCCACCGTGGGCCTCGCCGAAGAGGAGCCCGAAGATCTCGTGCTCGCGAAAGAGCTCGACGACGTCCCACGGGAACTCGTGCGACGCGTCGATCTCCGCAGCCCGCGGCGCGATGCGCTCCCGGGCGAGCGTGCGCACGAGCTCGCGGATCTCGAGCTGGTCCTCGGAGAGCGGCTCCCAGGGCACGGCGAGAGTCTAGGTTTCGAGCGCCCGCTGCAGGGTCGCTCGCGCGTCGTCCGCGATCGGGTCCCCGTGCGTCGGCAGGAGCAGCTCGACCGGAAGGTGCAGGAGCGGGCGAAGTCTCTCGCGGAGCGCATCGGGCGAGAGCCCTTCGGGGAGCCACGAGTCGGGCAAGACTCGGAAACCCCGCTCACCCCCGAGGAACGCGTCACCGGTGACGAGCGCTCGGTGCTTCGGGATCCAGAAGATCGCTTCCTCCTCGTACGCGGCGGGGTGGGCTTCGACGTCCCCGGGTAGCACGTCTCCGACGCCGAACGGCAGAGCGGGCGCGTCGACGTCACCGACCTTGGCGGCCGGCGCGTACACGGTCGCACCGAAGGACACGGCGAGGTCGAGCGCACTGCGCTGGTGCTCTTTCACGGTGAGCAGAACGACCACCGGCCGCCCGGTCGCCAGCGCGGTGATCGCGGCCGGTGGCGACATCGGATCGAAGAGGACGAGCGAGTCGCCCGCGTCGAGCGCATACGAGCGCACGTCCTGCTCCCAGCCCTCGGGCCCGCCGTCGTCGGGCGTCCACGACGGGTGCTGGGCCGTCCACGTCCATAGGCCCGGGGCAAGCTCCTGCGTCATTCGGGCCCGTGGCATACGGCCTCGATGTTGTTGCCGTCCGGGTCGCGGACGAATGCCGCGTAGTACTGCTCGTGGTAGTGCGGTCGCAGCCCGGGCGCGCCGTTGTCCTCTCCTCCCGCAGCGAGGGCCGCAGCGTGGAAGCGGTCGACGCTGGCTCGATCGGGGCTGGCGAACGCGACGTGGACGTCCCAGTGCGCGTTGCCGCGCTGCGCGATCCAGAAGTCGGGCTTGCCGTGCTGACCGAACCCGCAGCTCCCGTCGAGCTCCATGACCACCTCGTAGTCGAGGGATGCGAGCGCGCGCTCGTAGAAGCGCTTGCTTGCGGCGTAATCGCGGACGTTGAGAATGACGTGGTCGAGCATCGCCCACCTTTCGGCCATCGTTACGGTTGCGGCCAATGATTCTCGAAAACGGCGTCGTTCGCACGATGGATCCCTCGCTGCCCGTCGCCCGTGCGCTTGCGATCGCCGGTGACCGAGTCGCCGGCGGCGTCGGCACGCACGAGACGGCGCTCCCGACGCCCGACGTCGTCGACCTCCGCGGCCGCTGCGTCGTTCCCGGGTTCACGGACTCGCACGTTCACTTCCCCACCTGGTCGCTCGCACAGCGGGACGTGCGCTTCGAGGGCGTCTCCGGGCTCGCCGAGGCGCTCGAGCGGGTGCGCGTCCACCCGCGCCACGGCTCCTGGATCCGTGGGATCGGCTGGCGCTCCGCGGAGTGGGAGGCGCAGCCGACCAAGGAGGCGCTCGACGGTGTGACCGGCGGCGTCCCGGCGGCGCTCTTCTCGAAGGACTACCACTCCCTCTGGCTCAACTCGGCCGCTCTCGCGCTGGCGAACGGAGATCTCGAGGTCGAGGGCGGAGTCGTCGAGCGCGACGTCGCCGGTGAGCCGACCGGGATCCTGCGGGAGGAATCCGCCTGGCTGTTCCGAGCGCGCTACGCACCCGCTCCCGAGGACGAGCTCGTCCACGCGACGCGCGAAGGACAACGCATGGCGGCGAGCCGAGGCGTCGTCGCCATCAACGACATGGACGGCTGGCTCGGCGCTCCCCGCATCTTCCAGCGCGTCGCCGAGCGGGACGGGCTCACGCTGCGCGTCTGGCAGTCGGTCCCGTACGAGCGCTTGCCGGAGCTCGAGTCGGTGACGCTCCGCTCCGGGATCGGAGACGACTTCCTGCGCATCGGCTACCTGAAGGTGTTCATGGACGGGACGCTGGGCTCGCAGACGGCGTGGATGCTCGACGGCTCGGGCGTCGTCATCACGAGCGGCGAGGAGCTCGCGGAGATCATCCGCGGAGGCGCACGGGCCGGATGGCCGGTCGGCGTACATGCGATTGGCGACCGCGCGAACCGTGAGGCGCTCGACGCATTCGAGTCGACGCGGG
>DATIBA010000189.1:0-26314 GCA_035457765.1 Gaiellaceae bacterium | reverse complement strand
AACCCCCGGGCCCGGCGCCCGACGCATCCCCGCCGCCAGCGGCGTCAGCGGTGGGCGGAGCCGGGCTCCGACCGGCGGTAGCCGAATGCGACCGGACGCGTCAGGCCAGGTGGAAGTAGAGGGCGTAGAGCAGATCGACCGCCGGATTGGAGGTGTGCACGTTGACGTCCGCCGGAACGTCGAGGAGCGCCTCCGAGTAGTTGAAGATGATCTTCGCGCCCGAGTCGATCAGCGCATCCGCGGCGTCCTGGGCGGCGTCCGCCGGAACCGCGATCACACCGACGATGATGTTGTGCTCCCGGCAGACCTCGACCATCTTGTCGATCGAGCTGATCTGCAGGTCGCCGATGCGCTGACCGATCTTCTCCGGATCGATCTCGAAGATCGCCGCGATCGTGATCCCGTGCTCCGCGAAGATCGGAGAGCTCGCGATGGCGCTCCCGAGCCGCCCCGCGCCGACGAGGGCGATGTTGTGCTGTCCCTGGGTGCGCAGGATCTGGCGAATCTCGTCCAGGAGCGCGTCGGTCCGATAGCCGACCCCTCGCTTCCCGAACTTGCCGAACGTCGACAGGTCGCGCCGGATCTGCGTCGCATTGATGTTCGTGTATTCCGATATCTCCTGCGAGGAGATCCGCTCCTTCCCCATCTTCCTGGCCTGAGTGAGGATCTGGAGATACCTGCTGAGGCGAGCGGCGACACCGACGGTCAAGCGTTCGGACACGTTTTCCCCCTGTCGACGGTTTGTGACAAATCGTCACGATTCTGCCAGCGGCGTCTCCACGGCCGCCGCAGGAACCGCTTCGGCGAGCCGTCTTCGCAGGGCATCGGCATCGACGAAGAACGTGAACACGCGCTCCCCGCCGATCTCGACGACAGGGATCAGCTCCCTGTACCGAGCCTCGAGCTCGGCCACATTCCCGATGTCGACCACTGTCAGCTCGAAGTCGAGCTCCTGCTGAGCTCCCCTGATCACGTCGAGCGCACGCTCGCACAGCGAGCAGCCCTCGGCGGTGTACACGGTCACGGCAGCCTTCGGTGCCTTCCCCTCTGTCGCTCTGGCCACTATCGGCGCGGGGCGCGAAGAGCGGCTAGGGGTAGAGGCCTCTGGTCGTCGTCGCCTCGGCGACCCGCTGCACGGCGAGCCCGTACGACGCCATCCTCAGGGAGGTCTCGTGCCTGTCACGCGTGTGCCACGCCTCTTCGAACGCGCGGGCGACGATGTCGCGAAGCTTCGCGTTCACCTCGTCCTCGCTCCAGAAGTACTCCTGGAGCCCCTGCACCCATTCGAAGTAGGAGACGATGACGCCGCCGGCGTTTGCGAGGACGTCGGGGAGCACCAGAACGCCACGGTCCTCGAGGATCGTGTCGGCCGCCGGCGTGACCGGCCCGTTGGCGCCTTCACAGATGACAGAGGCCTTGACCCCGTCCGCGTTCTCCTCGGTCACGACCTGCTCGAGCGCGCACGGCGCCAGGATGTCGCACGGGAGCTCGATCAGCTCCTCGTTCGTCACGGCGTCGGCGTTGGCGAGCCCGGCGAGCGTTCCGTGCTCCTGCTTGTAGGCAAGGGCGGCCGGCACGTCGAGGCCGTTCACGTTGTAGACACCCGACTGCGAGTCCGACACCGCCACGACGTTGGCTCCCCCCTCGTCGAGCAGGCGCGCGAGGTTCGCCCCGACGTTGCCGAACCCCTGAATCACGACCGAGTACTCGTCGAGGCGCCTGCCCTGCTTCACCGCGAGCCCCTGGATGCAGTAGAGCGATCCGCGGGCCGTCGCTTCGACTCGACCGAGAGACCCCCCCACGGAGAGCGGCTTTCCGGTCACGACTCCGAGCACGGAATGCCCCTTGTTCATCGAGTACGTGTCGAAGATCCAGGCCATCACTCGACCGTCGGTGCCGACATCGGGGGCAGGGATGTCGCGCTCCGGCCCGATGTCGTTGATGATCTCGCTCGTGTAGCGGCGAGTGAGGCGCTCGAGCTCCCCGGCCGAGAGCGTCTTCGGATTGCACACGACGCCGCCCTTCGCACCCCCGAACGGGAGCCCCATGAGCGCGCACTTCCACGTCATCCACATCGAGAGGGACTTGACCTCGTCGAGCGTGACGTCGGGGTGGTAGCGGATGCCCCCCTTGGACGGGCCTCGCGCGATGTTGTGCGTCACGCGAAAACCCTGGAAGACACCGGTCGACCGGTCGTCCATCGCCACGGGAATCGAGACCTCGACCGCCTTCTTGCACTGGGAGAGGACACGGATGAGGTTCGGATCGAGCGCGAAGATCTCGCCGACTCGACGGAGCTGCGCCTTCGCCAGCTCGAACGGGTTCTCGCGGAGATGCGACTCCGCCGCAGCAGTGGACATTGAGCGGTGCCTCCTGGCTCGACTGGACGGTGGCGAGTATAGGGCTCATTCTCTCGTGAGCCCTGGCGACGAGCTGAGAACCCGCTAGCGGACCCGGTACTCGACGGTCTCGGTCTGCCTGCGCGTGCCGTCCCCGGGCCAGGCGACGACACGAACGGAGTACACACCGCGCCGCAGTCGCTGGCCGCTCGCCGACCTGCCGGTCAGTCCGAACGTGTAGCGGCCGGGGAGGAGCTCGCGGCGTCTCACGAGCACGCCGAGGAGTGTCTCGTCGCGCCAGAGCTGCACCTCGAGGAGCTCGACCGCTCGTACCTGGGGATTGGGAGTCGGAGTGACGGCGCCGGCGACGAGCGACAGCACCGCGGGAGTCGCATCGGACACTCGCTCGTCGGTCGGGACGATCGTCACGCGCGACAGGAGATCGGCCTGCGCAGGCACCGCCACCGCCCACGGAACGCGCACCTCGGGAGCGCCCCCGGGTCGAAGGACGAGCTCACCCGTCGCGATCCCGGCCTCGTCGGACAGGTTTATGGTGTCCGCGCGAACGACGACCTCGACGCGACTCCCCGGGCGCAGCCTCACGCGCTCCGGATCCACGGTGATCTCGACGCCCTTCGGCGCCAGGGACGCACTCCCGACCGAGACGACCAGGCCGCGCGTCGAGATGTTGCGGATCTGGACGATGCGCTCGATTCCCGACGAGCTGTTCGTCACCGTGCCGAACGAGACGACCGCGGGATCGGCGACGACCTCCAGCTGAGCGGCTGCCCGAAGGTCGACGAGTCCCGCACCCGACGCCGTCGGGTCGAGGTCCGCCCGCTGGGCCGAGCCGACGAGAAGCCCGCGGAGACCGACCGCGCCGACGTCGGGCCGTCCCTGTGCCAGGATCGCCGCGACTCCGGCGGTGACGGCCGCGGCGGCGCTCGTCCCACTCACCGTTCCGAAGCGGATCTCACCCTCGTCGCCGCGTCCGGGCTCGGACGTGGGTACCGAGACACCCGGTGCGGCCAGGTCGGGCTTGAGCCCGCCGTCGAACGCGAGCCCACGAGACGAGAACGCGGCGATCGACCCTCCACCCTCGCGCTCGGCGACGTCGACGCCACCGACCGCCACCGTCACCGGTACGCCCGCGGCGATCAAGGCGCGGATCTCGCGAACGAGAGCGCGCTCGAGCCCGACGACCGGTACGCCGGCCGGCACGTCGAGGCTGAACGCGCCGGCGGGCAGCGGCCCGTCGACCAGGACAGCGAGAGCGCCCGCAGCAGTTGCCTCCTCGACCGTGTCGTCGGAGAGCACGCGGCGGGGAAGCAGCACGGCGCTGCCTGCGACAGTCGAGACGCCGTCCGTCGAGAAGAGCCCGGAGATCCCCTTCGCCGCCGTGGCGCGATCCACGAGCACCACTCCCGCGGTCACGGTGTCGGTGGGCGCGCCACCAAGTGGTACGACGTCCTCGAAGAGCACCCTGAGGCCGGCCCGGACGTGCACGCGCACGGTCGGGGAGGCAAGACGGCCGTCCGCGGCGGCGACGGTGACCGCAGCGGGTGCGCCACCGGGGCCCGCGATGCTCCCGTACGCCGGGCCTGCGCGACCGTCGTTCCCGGCCGGGACGATCGTCAGGGTGTCGAGGGTGGTAGCTCCCGAAACGGCTCGCGCCAGCGGCCCGTCCGGGAACGCGGCGTACGGCTCCACGACACCGATGAGCGCGATGCGGGCGGCGTCGTGGGCGTCGCCGTCGTCGTTCGGATCGACCGCAGCCTCGAGGCCGGCCAGGATCTGATCGGTCCGGGAGTAGACCGTGTATCCGCCTTCGGCGTTCGCCTGCCAGCCCGCGATCCGGACCGGGAGGATCGAGGCTCCGGGCGCAATACCGTGGAGCCCGTCAGGCCCTTCGGATCCCGCGACGATGCCGGCGAGCTCGGTGCCGTGGCGCTCGGGCCGGCCCGGGATCGTCGGATGCGGCTGCGCGATCCCTCCACTGCCGGGGTTGATGACGTCGACGCCCGCGAGCACGCTCCGCCGCAAGTACGGATGTGATGGGTCGACTCCGGTGTCGAGCAACGCGACGGTGACCCCGGTCCCGTCGAGGCCCGAGATCTCGAGATCCGCGACGGAGGAGGGCAGTACGCCTCCGGAGCCGTCCGCTTGCGCGGGGTACGCGATTCTCACGGGAAAGACACCCTCGACCTCCCGATCCCTGTCGAGAAGCGCGAGTGACGTCGGGTCGAGGCGCGCCGAGAACCCATTGAGCACCTTCGCGTACCGGTACTCGGGAGCGATACGCGCTCCGGCGGCGGAGAGGCGCGCGAGAAACTGCTCCTGCTGAGCGACGGCGGTCGCGGTCCACCCGCGCATCTCCCCCTCCGAGGCGCGGCCCCCCGCGACCTGCACGCGCTCCGCGAGGGACGGAGCGCGCAGCAGGACGACGTACCGCTGCGCCGTCGAGACCACGGCGCGCACTCCCAGCACGCCCTGCCACCCCGCTTCGTCGAGCGCCGAGACAGGCGGTTCCTGAGCCCGCACGACGGCCGTCGGCAAGAGGACGAGCAGACCCGCCGTGGCCAGGCCGACACCGAGGTTACGAGAGAGACGCGTACGCATCGAGCGCAAGGTAGCGAGGGTACGGAAGCGCCTCGACGTACCGCGCTTGTGACGCGATCATCGCGGCGTTGTCGGTGCACAGCTCGAGCGGCGCGAAGCGGACGCTCGGAAGCGAGGCGCGAAGCTCCGCGTTCGCGGCGACGCCGCCCACGACCGCGACCTGGTCGAGGCCCGTCGAGGAAACGGCGGCGTCGATGCGCTGCACGAGCGCGCGAACGATCGCGCGCTGGTACGAGGCGGCGAGGTCGGCCCGCCTTCGCTCCGTCTCCGCGGCGCCAAGGTCGCGCACGGCGTACAGCAGCGCGGTCTTGAGCCCTGAGAACGAAAAGTCGAGCCCGGGGACCTTCGCCACGGGAAAGCCGAACGCCTCCGGATCGCCGTCGCCGGAGAGCCGGTCGATCTCGCCGCCTCCCGGGTAGCCGAGGCCGAGGAGGCGTGCGCCCTTGTCGAAGGCCTCACCGGCGGCGTCGTCGAGCGTCGTCCCGAGACGCTCGGAGCGTCCGGGCTCGTACACGGCGAGGAGGAGCGTGTGGCCCCCGCTCGCGAGCAGGCAGAGGAACGGTGGCTCGAGAGGGTCGGGCTCGAGGTAGAGAGATGCGACGTGCCCCTCGAGGTGATCGACGGGCACGAGCGGAAGCCGGCGCGCCCAGGCGAGCGCCTTGGCTGCAGAGACTCCCACGAGCAACGCGCCGACGAGCCCCGGCCCCTGTGTGACGGCCACACGCTCGACCCGGTCGAGCGAGACTCCGGCCTCTTCGAGCGCTTGCCGAACGACGGGGGTCACGAGCTCGAGGTGCCGGCGCGACGCGACCTCGGGCACGACCCCTCCGTACCGGGCATGGAGGTCCGCCTGCGAGGACACGACCGACGAGAGCACCCCGCCCGCGCCGGTCACGACCGCCGCCGCGGTCTCGTCGCAGGACGTCTCGATCCCGAGGATCACGATGCCCGTTCGGTCGTCGCCGGCTCGCGCCACATGATGAGGGCGTCTTCGCGATTGTCCGTGTAATAGCCACGGCGGATCCCTCGCGATTCGAATCCGAGGCGCTCGTAGAGCCGAATCGCCTCGAGGTTCGAGACGCGGACCTCGAGCGTGTACCCGCTTCGCGGATCGGTCGCCGTGATCTCGAAGAGTCGCTCCAGCAGAGTGGTCGCGACACCCCGACGGCGGTAGTCGGTGGCGACGGCGACGTTCATGACGTGCCAGGCATCGACGTACCGCGAGACGAACGCATAGCCGAGCAACGTGCCCTCCGCCGTGTACGCGCCGAGTGCGAGCGAGCTCGGCTTTCGGAGCTCGGCGACGAACATGGCGCGCGACCACGGCGTCGGGTACGACGCTCGCTCGATCTCGTCGACCGCGTCGAGGTCGCGCGGCTCGATACGGCGAAGCTCGACCTTCATCCCGACATGACCTTCGCATCCGGAGCTCGTACGTAGATCGGCTGGAGCTCCTCGGCTGAGCGGAACGCGTGCGCGAGGGCAGCGTGGAGGCGCGCATGCGGGACGTGCAACGCGTCGTCGTCGGCAGGCACGCACGCTCCCATGCGTTCGATCGTCGCCCGGTAGCGGATCGCGCCGTTGCCGATGCAGAGCGCGCCCCGCTCCAGCTCGAGGTCATCGGGCTCGACCGCGCGCGGGCCCTCGACGAACACCTCCCGCCGGCGTGCGTCGAGGATCGGAACGACCCCGTCCCGAGCGGACCCGAGAGCGTCCAGCGTGGATACGCCCGCAGCAGGGACGTCGAGAGCGAGCGCCAGCCCTCGGGCGACCGCAAGCCCGATCCTCGTGCTCGTGAAGCTGCCCGGTCCGGTCCCTACGACGAGAGCGTCGACGTCGGCGGGCGCGGCGTCGATGCCGCGGAGAAGCGCATCGAGATCCTCGAGAATCGTGCTCGGCCTGGACGTTCGCTCTCCGAGAACCTCGCCGTCACGGAGAAGGGCGCTGGTTGCGACGTCCGTCGCGGTATCGAAGGCAAGTACGAGCACCACTCCTCAAATGCCTTCTAGCACCGCGGCATCGGCTGCCGCGAGCCGGAGCCGGCGCCGATCCTCTCCGGTGTGCTCGATCGAGACCTCGACCCGAGGCTGCGGGAGCGAGCGCCCTCCCCTCTCGGGCCACTCCACGAACACGACCGCTCCGTCGAAGTAGGGCTCGAGATCGCCCCAGTCGGCCGGGGCAAGCGTGTCGAAGCGGAAGAGGTCGAGGTGGGAGACGTCGACGCGCCCCTGGTAGCGATGACCGATCGTGAACGTCGGGCTCGTGACCGGGGCGACGACGCCGAGTGCGCGGCAAGCCCCGCGTACGAACGTCGTCTTCCCCGTTCCCAGCTCGCCGGACACGGTCACGACGTCGCCGATCTCGAGCCGCGTGACGAGCCGCGCCGCGATCGCCTCGGTCTCCTCGGCCGAGGCGCTGGCCACCGTGACGTGCACGCTAGAAAAGGCCGAGCTGGACCGACTCGGGTTCCGGCTGGAGGGCCGGAGCCACGGGCTCGGCCGGCACGCTCGACTGGGGCGCTGCCCGCTCGAGCAGAGCAGGTATCCGAGCGAAGTCCTCCTCGAGCACCTTCAGCATCGAGGGGGTGTAGAGGGCTGCCGCCGGGTGGTACAGCGGATAGAGCTTCACGGTCCGCGCTCCGAGGGTGACCTCCTGCTCGTGGCCGTGGACGCGCGTGATCCCGGCCGGACGGCCCGACAGGAGCTTCGTCGCGAAGTTCCCGAGCGTCGCGACGAGCTTCGGTTCGATCAGCTCGATCTGCCGGAAGAGATGCGGTTCGCAGGCAGCGATCTCCTCGGGAAGCGGATCGCGGTTGCCCGGAGGACGGCACTTCAGCGTGTTGCAGATGTAGACGTCGCCTCGCGTGAGCCCGATGCCTCCCAGGAGCTTGTCGAGCAGCTTGCCCGCCTGGCCGACGAACGGGAAACCCTGCTGGTCCTCGTGGAAGCCCGGCGCCTCGCCGACGAACATGAGGTCGGCGTCGGGACTCCCCGAGCCGAAGACGACCTGCGTGCGCCCCCCCGCAAGTGCGCAGTTCGTGCACGAGGCCGTTTGCTCCGCGTACTCCCGGAGCGCCGCGGCGCGCTCGACGGCGTCCATCGAAAGGGCAGTGTACGTCGAGACCCGGATGCGCTACTCGCCCGGCTTCGACACGTGCTTCGCGCCACGACCGGTGTAGCCGAGAGCGAGTCCGACGAGGAAGACGGCCGCTCCGACCACGACTCCGGTTATCTGCTTCCACCCGACGCCGCCGCCCTCTCCGAGTCCCAGGGGGTCCGCCAGAGCCGAGATCGCGACGAGAACCGCGCCGAGCGCCACAAGTACCCATCCGAGGCGCGTCCGATCCATGGTTCCTCCCTTCCGGGTCGAATCGTACTGCGACCGAGGGCGAGCTCCGCTGCCCGGTAGCTCAGTGGCCGCAGCCGCAGGAGCCGCCGCAGCAGCCGCCCCCGCCGCCCGCTGGGCCTGCGAAGCTCGGCTTCGACACGGCGCCGTGCACGGCGAAGCTCGAGAGCTGCTTCAGGACGTTCGCGGCACCGCACTCGGGGCAGGTCACCGCCTGGTCGCTCGCGCGCACGAGCTCCTCGAAGTGGGACTCGCACTCCATGCAGGCGTACTCGTAGATTGGCACGCGCCGAGTGTACTGTCGGAGCGATGGACCCGTGGAGTGTTGCGACCCTCGAAGGCCGCATCGTTCGGCTCGAGCCGCTGGTACGCGAGCACGAGGAGGATCTCTGGCGGGCCTCCCGCGACGCGCGGACGTGGCAATGGCTGAACATCGTCCAACCACGGACGCGCGACGAGTGGAGCCTGTACGTCGAGCAGGCACTTGGCGCGCGGGCCGCGGGAACCGAGCTGCCCATGGTGACGCGCCGTCACGAGGACGTCGTCGGCTCGACCCGGTTCCTCGCGCTGCGGCCCGAGCACGGCTCGGTCGAGATCGGCTGGACCTGGCTCTACCCCTCGGCGTGGGGGACCGGCGTCAACGTCGAGGCGAAGCTGCTCCAGATGCGACACGCTTTCGAGACCTGGGGCTGCCGACGGGTCGAGTTCAAGACCGACGCACTGAACGACCGCTCGTGCCGGGCCCTCGAAGCGCTCGGCGCGACGTTCGAGGGCATTCATCGCAAGCACATGCTCGTGCGCGGCGGGGAGAACCGCGACAGCGCCTGGTTCAGCGTCACCGACGACGACTGGCCCGGCGTACGCGAGCGCCTCGAGACGAGGCTTGCGGAAAAGGAGTAGCCGGGAGCTACACTGCGCCTGCCCGGTATCCGACCACGGAACTGGAGCCCGAAGAATGATCGAGTCGATACGAGTCATCGGCGCGGGTGGACGCGTCGGATCGGCGGTGAGCGCCCGGCTTGCAGAGAGAGGCGTCCTCCTCGATGCCGGCGATCCCGAGCTCGTTCTCCTCTGCGTCCCGGACCGGGCGATCGCGGAGGTAGCCGGCGGCGTCGCCGTCGGCCCCTGGATAGCGCACGTCAGCGGAGCCACTCCGCTCTCTGCACTCGAACCGCACACACGACGTTTCGGGCTGCATCCTCTCCAGTCGTTCTCCAAGACCCGCGGCCCCGAGCAGCTCGACGGCGCCTGGGGCGCCGTGACCGCGGAAAGCGACGATGCGCGGACGATGGGCTTCTGGCTCGGCGACCTCCTGGGTCTGCGGACGTTCGAGCTCGACGACGCCAACCGGGCCGCGTACCACGCAGGAGCCGCGATCGCCTCCAACTACCTCGTCACGCTGCGCGCCGCCGCCGGCTCGCTGCTCGAAGTAGCCGGGGCGCCTCCCAAGGCGCTCGATCCGCTCATCCGCGGCGTGATCGACAGTGGCTTCGAGCTCACCGGCCCGGTCGCGCGCGGCGACTGGGAGTCCGTGGAGCGGCATCTGGACGTGATCCGCGTGGAGCGTCCGGAGCTCGAGGAGCTCTACGTCGTGCTCGCCGAGGCGACGGCGGCGGTCGCCGGCCACGAGGTCCGCGCCGCACTTCGTGGCTCGGAGCCACGAGGCTCTCGGACCGGCCGCATGGAGGTCGTGCAAACGATCGAGGATGCGCGCACCGCACTCGCGCGGCACCGCGCCGGCGCGATCGGGCTCGTTCCGACGATGGGTGCGCTGCACGAGGGTCACCTGTCGCTCCTGCGCGCGGCCCGGTCTGAGAACGAGGCGGTGGTCATGAGCCTATTCGTGAATCCGACACAGTTCGGCGACGACCGCGATCTCGCGCGCTACCCACGCGACGACGCACGCGATCTCGCGCTCGCGGAGGAGGCCGGGGTCGACGTCGTCTTCGCCCCGTTCACCGACGAAATGTATCCCGCGGGATTCCAGACCTGGGTCGACGTGACCGAGCTCGGCTCGATTCTCGAAGGGCGCTTCCGGCCCGCGCACTTCCGTGGAGTCGCGACGGTGGTGCTCAAGCTGTTCGAGATCGTCCACCCGGACCGCGCGTACTTCGGTCAGAAGGACGCACAGCAGGCAGCCGTGATCAGGCAGATGATCCGTGACCTCTCCCTCGAGGTCGAGCTCCGCGTCCTCCCGACGGTTCGCGACGACGACGGTCTCGCACTCAGCTCGCGGAACGCGCTTCTCTCGCCGCAGGAGCGTGAGCGTGCGCTCGCACTCTCGAGAGCGCTCGCCACGCGCGACCGAGACGCCGCGCTCGCGGAGCTCCGATCCTCGAACGGCCTCGAGATCGACTACGTCGAGGCCGCCGACTTCGACCCGCCCGTTCTCGCGGGCGCCGTGCGCGTCGGCTCGACACGATTGATCGACAACGTCGTCCTCGAAAAAAGGTCGGACCCCACCGGTCCGACCCCTTCGTCCGAAGGAGCCCGAACATGAGCATTCGCCCACAGGCACCGGTCCCCTCGACGCCGGCACCGGGGAAGCTCCTCATCACGGAGCTCGCCGACATGAAGGCGCGTCGACAGCCGATCGTCATGGTGACCGCATACGACGCGCCCGGCGGCCGCCTGGCAGACGAAGCCGGCATGGACCTCGTCCTCGTCGGCGACTCGGCGGCGATGACCGTGCTCGGCCACGACTCGACGGTGCCGGCGACGATCGAGGAGATGCTCATCCTGACGCGCGCCGTCACACGCGGAGCACGGCGGCCGCTCGTGATCGCGGACATGCCGTTCGGGACCTTCCAGGTGTCGGACGAGGACGCCGTTCGCAACGCGATCCGCTTCGTGAAGGAGGCGGGAGCCGACGCCGTGAAGCTCGAGGGAGCGGGGCCGATGTTGCCCCGCGTGCAGGCGATCGTGAACGCGGGAATCCCGGTGATGGGTCACATCGGGCTGACGCCGCAGTCCGCGACGATGCTCGGGGGATACAAGGCTCAGGGCCGCTCGGCCCAGAAGGCGCTCGGCCTCCTCGCCGATGCGCGTGCTCTCGAGGCCGCCGGCTGCTTCTCGCTCGTCCTGGAGGCGGTACCCGCGCCCGTCGCAACGCGCATCACGCAGGAGATCTCGATTCCGACGATGGGCATCGGCGCCGGAGCCGACTGCGACGGACAGGTGCTCGTGTGGCACGACCTGCTCGGGCTCTACGACGGCCGGGCTGCACGCTTCGTCAAGCGCTACGCCGAGATCGGAGACACGATCCGCGACGCGCTCGGTGCGTTCGCCGAGGACGTTCGCGAGCGCCGTTTTCCGGACGAGCAGCACACGTACGCGATGGCTGACGACGAGCTCGAGCTCTTCGAGGCTTCGACGTCAGATGAGCGCGAACACGCCGACGATCGCGGCTAGCAGGGCGAGACCCGCGGCCAGGGAACCGACCGCGCGTACAAACGTCCACCCGTGGACGACACGGACACCGATCGCGAGGAGGACGAGCGACCAGGCCGCGAACGCGAGCTGGGTCGCGAGCAGGACGGTCTCACCGGCCCCCTCGTCCTCCCCACCCCCTCTGAAGGCGTCTCCGCCGTAGAGCGCAAGGCGCGCCGGGAGCAGGACGACGAGCGACAACGCGAGCGGCACGAGCGCGAAGCCGACGATCTGCCGCTCGCGACGGAAGCTTCCGAGGCTCCCGAGGAGCCGGGTGCCGAAGTAGAGCCCGAACCCGAGCAGGAAGTATCCGACGGCACCGTAGAGCCCACCCGCTATGAACGCCCACACTGCGACGAGCGCCGCGTCGTAGTCAGACTTGTCGAGCAGCGCGCCCGCGGTGGGTGTCGCGAGGACCGCGGCCGCACCCGCCATCCAGACGACGAGGAGGATCGGCTCGGAGCGCGCCGCGACGTCGTCAGGATCCTCCTCGCGCAGCGCGAAGAAGACGGAACGAGGACTCAGTAGCACCGCGGGGACGCGGAGCCACCATGCGCGGTCGGGCGACAGGCTCTCGCCTCCCTCGGCAATGTCCGACGCCATGGCGGAGAGCGTAGCCGCCTGCAATTGAGCAACCCGTGCCGTGACACTAGAGTTCGCACGTGGCCGACACGCTTCTGTGCGCCGCCTGCGGATCGGCGAACGAGGCCGGCCGGAAGTTCTGCGGCGAATGCGGAACGGCTCTGGCGCGCGCCTGCCCGTCGTGCGGGACACCGAACGCGCCAGGCGTCAAGTTCTGCGGCGAATGCGGGGCCGTGCTGTCGACCCCGACACCCGAGCCAGCGCACCCGGCCCAGACAGCGCCCGCCGCCGAACGCCGCCTCGTCTCGGTGCTCTTCGCCGACCTCGTCGGCTTCACCGCGGCTTCCGAGCAGCGCGACGCCGAGGAGACGCGCGAGCTCCTCTCCCGCTACTTCGAAACGGCGCGAACCGTGATCGAACGCTACGGCGGAACCGTCGAGAAGTTCATCGGCGACGCCGTCATGGCCGTCTGGGGAGCGCCAGTCGCGCAGGAGGACGATGCCGAGCGGGGCGTGCGGGCGGCCCTCGACCTTCTGGCAGCTGTGGCGTCGCTCGGCACGGAGGTCGGAGCGCCCGAGCTCCGAGCGCGGGCGGGAGTCCTCACCGGAGAGGCGGCGGTGACGCTCGGCGCGAGAGGCGAAGGGATGGTCGCGGGCGATCTCGTGAACACCGCTTCTCGCATCCAGTCGGCGGCCGAGCCGGGGACGGTGCTCGTCGGGGAGACCACGAAGCGGGCGACGGAGGCGGCGATCGTCTTCGAGGACGCCGGCGCACACGCGCTGAAGGGAAAGGCCGAGCCGATCCAGCTCTGGCAAGCGGTGCGAGTCACCGGGCTCCGGGGCGGTGCAGCGAGGTCGACGGGCCTCGAGCCTCCGTTCGTCGGCCGCGACCGCGAGCTTCGGCTCGTGAAGGAGCTGTACCACGCGTCGGCCGAGGATCAGCACTCGAATCTCGTGTCCGTCGTCGGCATCGGCGGGATCGGCAAGTCCCGGCTCGCGTGGGAGTTCGAGAAGTACATCGACGGGCTCGCCGGGGAGGTCTGGTGGCATTCGGGCCGCTGCCTCGCCTACGGCGACGGTGTCGCCTTCTGGGCGCTCGCGGAGATGGTGCGCGGGCGAGCCGGCATCGTGGAGGACGAGGAGAGCGGGTCGGCGCGTGCCAAGCTCCGGGCCGCGCTCGACGAGCACTTGCCCGATCCGCAGGAGCGCAAGTTCGTCGAGCCACGGCTGGCGCACCTGCTCGGGCTCGAGGAGGGCGCGGTCGGTGACCAGGAGAACCTCTTCGCGGCAGCGCGCATGTTCTTCGAGCGGCTCGCGCAGACCGGCCCCACCGTTCTCCTCTTCGAGGACATCCACTGGGCCGACAGCGCGTTGCTCGACTTCGTCGAATACCTCGTCGAGTGGTCGCGTGACGTCCCGCTCTTCGTCCTCACCCTCGCCAGGCCGGAATTCATGGACCGGCGGTCGACCTGGGGGTCGGGAAAGCGGAACTTCACCTCGATCTTCCTTGAGCCGCTGTCCGCCGAGGCTATGGCGGTGCTCCTGACCGGTCCGGTTCCCGGTCTTCCGGAGGAGCTTCGCGATCACATCTTGGAGCGCGCCGAGGGAGTGCCCTTCTACGCGGTGGAGACCGTTCGCATGCTCCTCGACCGCGGCGTGCTCGTCCGCGAGGGCCATTCGTACCGGCTGACCGGGGAGATCGAGACGCTCGAGGTACCGGAGACCCTCCAGGCGCTGATCGCGGCCCGACTCGATGGTCTGGCGCCGGACGAGCGCCGCGTCGCCCAGCACGCGTCGGTGCTCGGCCGCACCTTCACGCTGCGTGGGCTGAGCGCCGTCTCTGGGCTCGCTGAGCCCGAGCTCGGGTCGCTCCTGGGATCGCTCGTGCGCAAGGAGGTACTCTCACTGACGTCCGACCCGCTCTCACCGGAGCGGGGGCAGTACGGATTCCTGCAGGATCTCGTCAAGAAGGTCGCGTACGACACGCTGTCGCGCAAGGAGCGCAAGACGCTCCACCTCGCCGCGGCCGAGCATCTCCGTTCCCTCGGAGACGACGACGAGCTCGTCGAGGTCCTGGCCGCTCACTACGTCGACGCGTACCGAGCAGCTCCAGACGACTCCGATGCGATCGACATCCGGGACCGGGCCCGCGAGATGGTCGTGCGGGCGGCGGAGCGAGCGGCGTCGCTCGCCGCCAACGAGGAAGCCCAGCATGCATATGAGCGGGCGATCGATCTCACCGACGACCCGCTGGTTCAGGCCGACCTGCACGAGCGGGCTGGACTCATGGCGCGCACCGGTGCGCGCTCGGATGCGGGCGAGGCACACTTCGAGCGCGCGATCGCGCTCTTCGAGGGCGCCGGTGCGACACACCCGGCTGCGCGCGTGTCCGCGCGGCTGGCGGAGGTGATGTGGGATCGCGGGCGCCTCGAGCACGGCCTCGAGATCATGGACCGGTCGTACGAGGTGCTGTCGGAGGAGGAAGGAGATGCCGACCTCGCCACGCTCGCAGCGCAGCTCGGACGCTTTCTCTTCTTCGCCGGCCGGCACGATCTCGCGCTGCAGCGGCTCGAGGACGCTCTCGAGCTGGCTGAGGCGCTCTCCCTGCCCGAGACCTTCTCCCAGGCCCTCAACACCAAGGCTATCCTCCTCATCGCCCACGGGCGAATGATGGAGGGGCTCGCACTCCTCCGGTATGCACTCGATGTCGCACTCGAGCACGACAAGCCCTCGGCGGCCCTGCGCGCCTACTACAACCTCGCGGACACCCTGGGTCACGCGGACCGCTACGAGGATGCCGAGGCGCTCTTTCGCGAGGGTCTGGCGTTCGCTCGGCGGGTCGGGAACCACTACCAGGAGTTGCTCTTCCTCGGCCAGACGTACTCGTTGTTCGCGCTCGGCAAATGGGACGAACTCCTCGAGATGGCGGCGCTCCTCCCGGAAGAGCGCTGGATCGATGCGAGACAGTCGTACGGGACCATCGCGAGCGTCTGCGTCATGGTGAACGTGCATCGGGGCCGACTCGACGAGGCGGAGCGACTGAGCTCCTTGCTCGCGGAGTTCGCGACGTCGAGCGACAGCCAGGAGCGTGCCAGCTACGACTGCGGCGCCGCTCGGCTCCACCTCGCGAAAGGCGACCCGTTTTTGGCGCTCCGGCTCGCGGAAGCCGCCGTCGAGACGAGCGCCGAGATGGGCATTACCCAGGAGTACGTGAAGGAGGCCTTCGTCAGCGCTCTCGAAGCGGCGTTCGAGTTGCGCGACTTCGCACGGGTGGAGGAGCACCTGGCGCGTATCGACGAGCTCCCTCTCGGACGCCTGCCCCAGTACCACCAGGCCCAGGCTCTTCGCTTCCGAGCACGACTCGCCGGGGTCACGAGCGACCCCGCCGCCGAGCGACTCTTCAAACAGGCTGGCGGACTCTTTCGGGAGCTCGCAATGCCGTTCTACCTCGCGACAAGTGAGCTCGAGCGCGCAGAATGGCTCGCCACGCAGGGACGCGTTGAGGAGGCGGAGCCACTGCTCGCCGAGGCGCGCGCGATTTTCGAGCAGCTCGAGGCGGCTCCGTGGCTCGAGCGCACCGAGAGAGTCGGCACGCTGCGGGGGGTTCCCGCATGACCTGCCCGAGCTGCGGTACTGAGAACCGCGAGGGGCGGAAGTTCTGCTCCGAGTGCGGAACCGCGCTGGCATTTGCGTGCCCGTCCTGCGGCGCGCCGAACGAGCCGGGCGAGAAATTTTGCGGCGAGTGCGGTACCGGACTTGCGGCAACGGCGGCTCCCGTCGCACCGACACCCGAGCCTGGGCACGCGGCCGAGCGCCGCCTCGTCTCCGTCCTCTTCGTCGACCTCGTCGGCTTCACGGCAGCGTCGGAGGATCGCGACGCCGAGGACACGCGCGAGCTGCTGACCCGTTACTTCGACACGGCGCGCGTCGTCATCGAGCGCTACGGCGGGACCGTGGAGAAGTTCATCGGGGACGCGGTCATGGCCGTCTGGGGTGCTCCCGTCGCGCAGGAGGACGATGCGGAGCGGGCGGTCCGCGCGGCCCTCGACCTCGTCGCCGCGGTGCCCGAGCTCGATCCGAGGCTCCAGGCTCGAGCCGGCGTGCTCACCGGAGAAGCGGCCGTGACCGTCGGCGCCGAGGGCCAAGGGATGGTGGCAGGCGACCTCGTCAACACCGCGTCGCGCATCCAGTCGGCGGCCGAACCCGGAACGGTTCTCGTCGGGCAGGCGACCCGGCGGGCGTCGGAGGCGGCGATCGCGTACGAGGACTCCGGAGAGCACCCTCTCAAAGGGAAGGCGACGCCGGAACAGCTGTGGCGGGCGATCCGAGTCGTCGCCGGGCGCGGCGGCGAGGGCCGATCGGTCGGACTGGAGGCCCCGTTCGTCGGCCGAGAGGCCGAGCTTCGCCTCATCAAGAGCCTCTTCCATGCGGCCGCCGACGAGCAACGTGCTCGGCTCGTCTCCGTCTTCGGAGTGGCCGGCGTCGGCAAGTCGAGATTGGCGTGGGAGTTCTTCAAGTACGTCGACGGGCTGTCGGACCTCGTCTGGTGGCACCGCGGCCGGTGCCTCGCATACGGCGACGGAGTCGCATACTGGGCGCTGGCGGAGATGGTGCGCGGCCGCATCGGCGCTCTCGAGACCGACGCCCCGGACACGACGGCCGCGAAGCTCCGCGGAGCCATGGAGGCGCACTTCCCCGATCCCGAGGAACGAGCGTGGGTCGAGGAGCGGCTCCTTCCGCTCGTCGGCCTCGGCGAGCGAACCATCGCCGAGCAGGAGGATCTCCTACCCGCCTGGCGACGCTTCTTCGAACGACTTGCGGAGCAGAGCCCGCTGGTGCTCGTGTTCGACGACCTGCAGTGGGCCGACGCGGGCCTCATGGCGTTCATCGAGCACCTGCTCGACTGGTCACGGAACCTCGCGATCTTCGTCGTGACGCTCGCTCGTCCGGAGATCGCCGATCGCCATCCCGGGTTCCCGGGCGCCACCCGCAGCGCGACCACGCTTCCACTCGATCCGTTGACCGACCAGGCGATGGACGAGCTACTGCACGGCCTCGTGCCCGGTCTTCCGGACGACGTGCGGGCGCAGATCCGTGACCGAGCGGACGGAATCCCGCTCTACGCGGTTGAGACCGTACGAATGCTGCTCGACCGAGGGCTCCTCGAGCAGGCAGGGAGCGAGTACCGGATCACGGGACCGGTCGGCTCGCTCGAAGTCCCCGAGACGCTGCACGCACTGATCGCGTCGCGCCTCGACGGCCTCGCTGAGGCGGAGCGGGCCCTGCTCCAGGATGCCGCAATCCTCGGCCGGACGTTCACGCAGCGTGGGATCGCGGCTCTCTCGGGCTTCGGCGAGGCCGAGATCGAGCCACTCCTGGCATCGCTCCTACGCAAGGAGATCCTCTACCTCGAGACCGACCCGCGCTCGCCGGGGCGCGGGCAGTACGGATTCCTGCAGGCGCTCGTCCAGAAGGTCGCGTACGAGACGCTCTCACGCCGCGAGCGCCGATCACGGCACCTCGCGGCCGCGGACTTCCTCTCCCGCGAGTCCGGTATGGACCCTTCCGAGATCGCCGAGGTCATCGCGGCGCACTACCTCGACGCGTACGAGGCAGACAGCAACACGCCCGACGCCGAGGAGATCAAGGCGTCGGCGCGCGGCTGGTTCGTCCGCGCCGCCGAGCGGGCGGTCTCGCTGGCGGCCGCGGCCGAGGCCCAGCGTGGATTCGAGCGCGCGGTCTCGCTCGCCGACGACGCCGTCGAGCGTGCGGGTCTCCTCTATCGAGCGGGCGAGATGGCTTGGATGGCGAGCGACCTCGACTCGCTCGAGCGCCACCTCACGGAAGCGATCACGATCTTCCACGGCGCGGGACGAGCTCTCGAGGAAGCGCAGGCGTCGTCGAAGATCGCCGACCTGCTTCTCTACAGAGGGCGGATCGAGGAGGCCGCGGAGGTCATGGAGCGGGCGCTCGAGGTGTTCGAGGCGAACGGCGACGAAGCGGCGGTGGCGACGGTCTCGGTTCAGCTCGCCCGTTTCCTGCTGTTCGAGGGCGAGCGGGAGCGGGCTTTCGAATGCGTCGAGCGGGGGCTCCAGCTCGCCGAGCGCCTACGGCTGCCGGAAGCCGTCTCGCAGGGCATGAACACGAAGGGGATAATCTTCAAGGGTCGCCCGCAGGAGAGCATCGCGCTCATGCGGGGAGCGCTCGCCGTCGCCCGCGAGCACGACCTCAACGACGCCATCGCCCGCGCCTACATCAACCTGGGCTACCTGCTCTGGATCTCGGGTGCCTCGAACGACGAGGTGGAGCGGGTGTCGCGCGAGGGCCTTGCCCATTCGCGACGGCGCGGCGATCGGGAAGGCGAGCTCAACTTCGTCGCCCAGCTCACAGGTGGCCTGTACGACGAGGGCCGGTGGGACGAGATCCGAGAGCTGGCGGCGGAGCTGCCCGAAGAGGCCCTCGAGCGGGTCGGCAACGCCGTCGGCTTCCAGCTCCCTGCCTACCTCGCCGAGATCGCACGTCAGCGTGGCGAAACGGCCGAGGCCACGGCGCTGCTGGCGGGATGGGCCACGAGCGAGCCGTTTGCGAACCGCCAGGCCGAGGGATGTCGGGTCTGGTCGCTCGCTTTCACGGCGCTCGTCGAAGAGCGATTCGAGGACGTCTTCGCTCTCGTTCGACCCGGGATCGAGGCGCCGGCCAACACCGCCGTGCTCGAGTCCCAACTGGACCTCGCGGGCGCGGCGGTACGGGACGCTGCCGGCGCAGACATGCTCGAGGAGCTCCTCGATCTCGCGGACGCAGCCGACGTGCCGAAGCCTCCGTCGTCCGTTGCCGGCATCGCCTACCTGCGAGCCAAGGCCGCGGCACTCCGAGGCGAGGAGCCCGAGTTCGGACGGGCGGTCGCCCTCCTCCGCGAGAGCGACCGCCGCGTCATGCTCGCGATGGCCCTCGTCGAGCAGGCGGAGTGGCTCGTCTCGCGCGGGAGGCCGGACGAGGCCGAGCCTCTCCTCGTCGAGGCTCGCGAGTTCTTCGAACGGCTCCGAGCGCGGCCGTGGCTCGACCGGTGCGAGGCGGTCGGGGTACGGGCAGGGGTTCCCGCATGACCTGTCCGAGCTGCGGAGCCGACACGCGCCCGGGGCAGAAGTTCTGCGCCGAGTGCGGGACAGCGCTCACGCATTCGTGCCCGGCGTGCGGCACCCCCCACGACGCAGGCCAGAAGTTCTGCGGCGAGTGCGGCACCGCGCTGACGGCAGTGGCATCGCCCCCTTCGATTCTTCCGACGACGGAGGCGATCCCCGTTGCCGAGCGACGGCTGGTATCGGTGCTCTTCGCCGACCTCGTCGGCTTCACGGCGCTCTCGGAGAGCCGTGACTCCGAGGAGGTGCGCGAACTCCTTTCCCGTTACTTCGACACGAGCCGGCGTCTGATCGAGCTCTACGGCGGCACAGTCGAGAAGTTCATCGGCGACGCGGTGATGGCCGTCTGGGGCACGCCGACGGCGACCGAGGACGACGCCGAGCGCGCGGTTCGTGCAGCCCTGGACCTCGTCGCCGCCGTCTCCGCCCTCGGCGACGAGATTGGCGCGTCCGGGCTCCGGGCCCGAGCGGGTGTCCTGACCGGAGAAGCCGCCGTCACCGTCGGCGCGGAGGGCCAGGGGATGGTTGCGGGCGACCTCGTGAACACGGCGTCGCGGATTCAGTCGGCCGCCGAACCGGGAACCGTGCTGGTCGGAGAGGCGACGCGGCGCTCGACCGAGCAGACGATCGTGTACGAGGAGGCCGGCACGTTCGAGCTCAAGGGGAAAGAAGGTCTCACTGCCCTCTGGAGGGCGCAACGTGTCGTCTCGGGCCTGCGTGGCTCGCTCAAGTCGCAGGGCCTCGAGCCGCCGTTCGTCGGCCGGGACCGCGAGCTGCGACTCGTGAAGGAGCTTTTCCACGCGTCCGCAGACGAGCGCAAGGCGCACCTGGTCTCCGTCACCGGGATCGCGGGGATCGGGAAGTCGCGGCTGGCATGGGAGTTCTACAAGTACTTCGACGGCATCGCGGACACCGTGTACTGGCACCGCGGGCGCTGCCTCTCCTACGGGGAGGGCGTGACGTACTGGGCGCTCGCGGACATGGTGCGGATGCGCTGCCGCATCGCCGAGGACGAGGAGCCCGCGTCCGCGCTCGGCAAGCTGCAAGCCACGCTCGAGGAGCACATCCTCGATCGTGAGGACCGGGACTTCCTGGAGCCGCGGCTCGCGAATCTGCTCGGCCTCGCAGAGCACAAGGCCCGTGACCAGCAAGACCTCTTCGCCGCCTGGCGGCTCTTCTTCGAGCGCCTGTCCGAGGTGTACCCGACGGTGCTCGCCTTCGAGGACATGCAATGGGCGGACACGAGCCTGCTCGACTTCGTCGAGCACCTCCTCGAGTGGTCGCGAGACCACCCGCTCTTCGTCGTGACGCTCGCTCGTCCCGAGCTCGTCGAGCGTCGCCCGACATGGGGAGCCGGGCAGCGCAACTTCACCTCTCTGTACCTCGAGCCGCTCTCGCAGGGGGCGATGCACGCCCTCCTCGACGGTCTCGTCCCGGGGCTTCCCGCGCGGCTACGTGATCAGATCCTCGAACGCGCCGAGGGCGTGCCCCTGTACGCGGTGGAGACCGTACGCATGCTGCTCGACAAGAACCTGCTTGCGCAGGACGGTCCCGTCTACCGCCCGACCGGCGAGATCGAGGCGCTCGAGGTACCCGAGACCTTGCAGGCTCTCATCGCGGCCCGTCTCGACGGACTCACGAACGAGGAGCGCCATCTGCTTCAGGACGGCGCCGTCCTGGGCAAGACGTTCATGAAGGGTGCCGCGGAGGCTGTCTCGGGCCTCGCGCCCGCCCAGCTCGAGGCCTTGCTGTCCTCCCTCGTCCGCAAGGAGGTCCTCGGCGTCCAGTCTGATCCACGCTCGCCGGAGCACGGGCAGTACGGCTTCCTCCAGGACCTCGTCCGTCACGTCGCCTACGAGACACTGTCGAAGCGAGAGCGGAAAATACGTCACCTCAAGGCCGCCGCGCATCTCGAGCACGCGTTTACGGACGTCGACGAGGTCGCCGAGGTCCTGGCTTCGCACTACCTCTCGGCGTACGACGCCGCCCCCGAGGCCGAGGACGCAGCGCAGATCCAGGCGTACGCGCGGGAGATGCTCACTCGCGCAGGTGATCGCGCGGCATCGCTGGGTGCGCCCGAGGAGGCTCAGCGCTACTTCGAACGCGCCGCCGACCTCGCCGACGATGCCGGCACTCAGGCCGCTCTGCTCGAACGCGCAGGTAGATTGGCGGCGCCTGCTGGTCACATCGCGGAGGGCCGCGAGCAGCTCGAGCGGGCGATCGCGCTGTACGAGCAGGTGGGCGATGCAAGCTCGGCCGCTCTTGCGAGCGCCGGCCTGGGGGACATCGACGTGCTCGAGGGCAAGCTCGAGCATGCGGCGACTCGGTTCGAGGCGACTCTGCCCACGCTCGAGCAGAAGGGGCCTAGCGCGGAGCTCGCCACCACGCTCGCACAGCTCGGACGCGTCCAGGCGCTTCGTGGCGAGCGCGAGCGCGCGCTGGTCACGCTCGATCGCGCGTTGCAGCTCGCGGAGCGGCTCGGCCTCGACGACGTGCTTGTGAACGCGCTGACGAGCAGAGCGATCGGTGTCATCTACGAGGGCCGCTTCGTCGAGGCGTGCGTACTTCTCGAGGGAGCCGTCGACCTGGCGCGAGAACGCGAGTTGCACAATTCCTGGTTTCGCGCCGCCGGCAACCTCGGCGTCGCCCTTCAGGACTCGGACCGATACGAGGAGTGCCTGGCGATGGTGTCCTCCATCGAAGATCGGGCACGGCAGCTCGGCGATCGCGAGATCCTCGCCAGCGCCAGGTTGGGCGTGATCCTGATCCTCGTCAGGATGGGACGGTGGGACGAAGCGCTCGGCCGGGAAGACGAGCCGGAGGTGCTGCAGGCGAGCCAATGGGCCCGGTCCGAGCTCGTGACGCTCGCGCGAATCCGCTGTGAACGAGGCGAGCTCGCCGACGCGGAACGAACGCTCGCCGCGTACGACTACGTTCGCACGGCAGAGCAAGCGGAGCTCGCCGCGATGTTCCAGCACTGCGAGGCGCGAGTGCTTCGTGCGCTGGGACGCGCAGAGGAGGCTCTGGCCGCCGCCGAGCGCGGGCTCGGGTTTCGGGAAGAGCTGTCGCACACGAGTCTGCAGATCAAGCTCATCGTCGTCGAGGCTCTCGAGGCCGCGCTTGCGCTGGGCGACCTCGATCATGTGGAGGGTCTGCTGGGAAACGTCGAGTCACTCCATAGCGGGGAGGTCACGCCCTTGCTCCGCGGGCAGGCAGAGCGTTTCCGAGCCCTCCTCGACGCGCGGCGCGGTCGGCAGGACACGGTCGACGAGCACTTCCTCGCTGCCGAGGCGCTCTTTCGCGAGCACGGCATGCCCTTCGACCTGGCCTGCACGGAGCTCGAGCACGGCGAGTGGCTCGTGGAACAGGGTCGGGCGACCGACGCGATGCCGCTCGTCGCAAGGGCCCGCGAGACGTTCGAGCACTTGCGAGCGGTGCCGTGGCTAGAGCGGTCCGACGCGCTCGACGCCCGCTTCCCGGAGGCGGTTACCGCCTAGCCTCTGGGAACCAGGCGGGGGCACGACCGGTGTGACGTCCGAGCTACGCGGCGGCCGCAGCCCGCTCGGCGAGCACCCCGCGCAGGTACTGCCCGGTCGCTGACTCCTCGACTTCGGCGACATCCTCTGGAGTTCCCGTGGCGATGACCTCGCCACCCTCGTCGCCGCCCTCCGGGCCGAGGTCGACGATCCAGTCGGCCTGCTTGATCACGTCGAGGTTGTGCTCGATCACGAGCACCGTGTTTCCTGCATCCACGAGCCGCTGGAGGACCTCGAGCAGCTTCTCGATGTCGGCGAAATGGAGGCCCGTCGTCGGCTCGTCGAGCATGTAGAGCGTCTTGCCGGTCGCGACCTTCGAGAGCTCGGCGGCGAGCTTCACTCGCTGTGCTTCACCGCCCGAGAGCGTCGTCGCCGGCTGGCCGAGCTTGATGTAGTCGAGACCGACGTCATGCAGCGTCTGCAGACGCCGTCGGATCTTCGGGATCTTCGTGAAGAACTCGAGGGCCTCCTCGACCGACATCTCCAGCACGTCAGAGATCGACTTGCCCTTGAACCGCACCTCCAGCGTCTCGCGGTTGTACCGATGTCCATGGCAGGTCTCGCACGGGACGTAGACGTCCGGCAGGAAGTGCATCTCGATCTTGATCGTCCCGTCCCCCTTGCACGCCTCGCAGCGCCCTCCGCGGACGTTGAACGAGAAGCGGCCGGGCTTGTAGCCGCGCACCTTCGCCTCGGGAGTCAGCGAGTAGAGCTCCCGCACGTGCGTGAAGAGATCGGTGTACGTCGCCGGATTTGAGCGCGGTGTCCGGCCGATCGGGCTCTGGTCGATGTCGATGACCTTGTCGAAGACCTCGATCCCCTCAACGCCTGCATGGTCGCCGGGCTTCATGCGCATACGGTTCAGCCGGTTGGCGAGCGCCTTGTACAGGATCTCGTTGACGAGCGTCGACTTCCCCGAGCCGGACACGCCCGTGACCGCGACGAAGCGCCCCACCGGGAAGTCGACGTCGATCCCTTTCAGGTTGTGCATGGAGGCGCCCCGGACCGAGAACCAGCCGCGGTCGTCTTCGGAGCGCCGGTGGGGTACGAGGATCCGCCGCTGCCCGCTCAGGAATGCGCCCGTGACCGAGCCCGGCGTGGTCGCGATGTCGTCGGCGACTCCCTGCGCCACGATCTCGCCGCCGTGCTCGCCGGCGCCGGGGCCCAGATCGACCACCCAGTCCGCCGCGCGCATCATCTGCTCGTCGTGCTCGACGACGAGCACGGTGTTGCCGACGTCACGGAGCCGCTCGAGCGTCGCGATCAGTCTGCCGTTGTCGCGCTGATGGAGCCCGATCGACGGCTCGTCGAGGATGTAGAGAACGCCGACGAGCTGCGAGCCGATCTGCGTCGCGAGGCGTAGTCGCTGAGCCTCACCTCCCGAGAGCGTCTTCGCCGCCCGGTCGAGCTGGAGGTACCCGACGCCGACGTTCTCGAGGAACGTGAGTCGCTCGCGCACCTCCTTCAGGATGCGTCGACCGATGAGCTCCTCGGTCTTCGTGAGCTCGAGCTCGTCGACGAACCGCAGGGCGGCCGTCACCGACATGCGCGTGAACGCGTGGATCGAGTCTCCGCCGATGGTCACGGCCAGCACCGCCGGCTTGAGCCGCGCGCCGTCGCACTCCGGGCACGGCCGGAAGCTCATGTACTCCTCGATCCGCTCGCGCTGTTGCGTCGAGTCGGTCTCTCTGTACCGTCGCTGGAGATTCGACACGAGACCCTCGAAGGCCATCGTGTACTGCCGCTTCCGCCCCATCCGGTTGCGGTACGTGACGAAGACGCGGTCGCCGCCGGTGCCGTACAGGAAGCGATCCTGCTCCTCCTGTGCAAGCTCGCGCCAGGGCACGTCGAGCGAGATCTCGTAGCGCTCGGCGACAGCCTCGATGACCGAGTCGTAGAAGCTCTGGCTCCCGATCGTCCAGGGCACGAGCGCGCCTTCGTTGATCGAGAGCGACGTGTCCGGAACGAGCAGATCGGGGTCGATCTCGAGCTGGGAGCCGAGCCCCGTGCACCTCGGGCACGCACCGTGCGGCGAGTTGAAGGAGAAGACGCGCGGCTCGAGCTCGGGCAGCGAGACGCCGTGATCCGGGCAGGCGAGGTTCTCCGAGTACGTCGTCGACTCTCCGTCGACGACGTCGATCACGACGAGGCCCGCTGCGAGCGAGGTCGCGGTCTCGATCGACTGCGTGAGGCGCTGGCGGAGGTCCGCCTTCATGACCAGCCGGTCGACGACGACCTCGATCGTGTGCTTGAACTTCTTGTCGAGGACGATCTCCTCCTCGAGGAGCCGCTGCTCGCCGTCGACCTTCACCCTCGTGAAGCCGTCGCGCCGGAGCTCCTCGAGCACGTCCTTGTACTCCCCCTTCCGATCGCGCACGACCGGTGCGTTGACCGTGAACTTCGTCCCCTCCGGGAGCTGCAGCACCTGCTCGACGATCTGGTCGAGCGACTGTCCCGCGATCGGCCGCCCACACACCGGGCAGTGCGGCCTCCCGATTCGCGCGTACAGGAGCCGGAGGTAGTCGTAGATCTCGGTGACCGTCCCCACCGTCGAGCGCGGGTTCCGCGAGGTCGTCTTCTGGTCGATCGAGATCGCCGGCGAGAGCCCGTCGATCGAGTCGACGTCGGGCTTCTCCATCATCTGCAGGAACTGGCGCGCGTACGCCGAGAGCGACTCCACGTAGCGGCGCTGGCCCTCCGCGTAGATCGTGTCGAACGCGAGCGAGGACTTCCCCGAGCCCGAGAGGCCGGTCACGCAGACGAGCGCGTGCCGCGGGATGCGGACAGTGACGTTCTTCAGGTTGTGCTCTCGTGCGCCGTGGACGACGAGCTCTTCCGCCTGCGTCATGGGCCCGCCATTCTACCGAGTCGAACAGACGTTCGATAGCGTGTGAGCGCGCGAGTTGACATGCTCCAGCCGACAACGTCAAAGGAGGTGGGGAATGGCAGATGCCGGTCTCTTCGTCGGCTGGGGAGAGGTCGTCCGAGGTCGTGAGACCGAGGCGCTCGAGCTCTTCAACGAGACGCTCGCGTACTACGGCCGACTCCAGGAAGAGGGCACGATCGAGGGCTTCGAGCCCGTGTTCCTCGAGCCGCACGGGGGCGATCTCAGCGGGTTCATCCTCATTCGGGGAGATGCCGAGACGCTCGCGTCGCTGCGCGTGAGCGAGGAGTTCACACAGTTCTCGCTTCGGGCGGGTCTCATCGTCGAGAAATTCGGCGTCGTCGGCGCAGACCTCGCCGAAAGGCTGCAGCGGCAGATGGAGTACTACACCGAGCAGATCGCCGCATTCGCCTAACGCTCTGGCGTCGCGCGACCGGAGTCCGCT
>DATIBA010000188.1:0-2922 GCA_035457765.1 Gaiellaceae bacterium | reverse complement strand
CATCCGTCACCGCGTCGGGGAAGTAGAGCTGCCCGGTGTGCACGACGTTTCCGCCGATATGAACCATGACGTGGATGTGGACCGTTCGCCCCGGGTACCAGCCCGGATAGACGGTGCGGAAGAGCGCGACACCTTTTGCGTCGGTTCGCTGGACACCTCGCAGGAAACGCTCGTCCTCGGTTCCCTGGGCGCTCGTCCCCGAATAGATGCCGGCTGCGTCGCAATGCCAGACGTCCACCGCCGCGCCACTGATCGGCTTACAGCTCGACGCGTCGACGACCGTGAGCCGGAGCGCCAAGGGAACACCTGCCTTCCCCTCGGTGATGTTCCGGCGAACCCTCGCGTCGTCGAGGTAGTACGGCCCCTCCGTCTGCTCCGGAGCAAGGACGCAGGTCACCGCCCCGGAGGCGACTCCCGCAGGGCCATCGCCCGCAGCGGCGGCTTCCGACGCGTCGAGCAGATCGCGCGCTCCCCACGCACCCGCGCCGAGCGCGGCCGCGGCCAGACCACCGAGCTTGGCAATGGCGTCGCGGCGGTCGATCCCGCGTTCGGGGGTCTCGGGGAGGCCGTTCACCGGGGAATCGTAGGTCGAGCTTCCTGAGAGCCGCCTGAGAAAGTCCTACGGGTTCCGTAAGAGCATCCGAAAGTACGATCGCGGCATGACGGGCACGCCCACGATCGAGTGTCATGGGCTGTCGAAGACGTACCAGGGAAAGGTGCACGCACTCGTGGGGCTCGACCTCGACGTCGAGCGCGGAGAGGTCTTCGGGTACCTCGGTCCGAACGGCGCCGGGAAGTCGACCACGATCCGACTCCTCCTGGGGCTCATTCGTCCGACCTCCGGCCGGGCGACACTGCTCGGCGCGGACACGTGGACCGAGGGCGTGGCGGCACGCCGGTCGGTCGGTTACCTCCCGGGCGACTTGCGGCTCGCCGACCGGCTGACCGGCGCCGAGCAGCTCACCTCGTTGTCCCGGCTCCGCGGTCACGTCGACGAGAGGCTCCGCACCGAGCTGTGCGAGCGGCTCGACGTCGATCTAGAACGACCCATTCGCCAGCTCTCGAAGGGAAACCGCCAGAAGCTCGGCCTCGTGCAGGCGTTCATGCACCGTCCGGACGTCGTCGTCCTCGACGAGCCGACCGCCGGTCTCGACCCCCTGCTCCAGGCCGAGGTGCGCACGTTGCTGCGCGAGACTGCGGCAGAAGGACGTACGGTCTTCATCTCCTCGCATTCGCTCGACGAGGTTCAACACGTCGCCGACCGGGTGGCGATCATCCGCTCCGGGAGGCTCGTCGCCGTCGACTCGGTCGAGAGCCTCCGCGAGCGGTCGCTCCGTCACGTGGCGATCACCTTCGCCGAACCGGCGCCGGTGTCGAGGCTCGCAGCCCTCGACGGCGTGCGTGTCACCGGAGACGACGGTCCGCTCGTACGTCTCTCGGTTCCTGAGACCGCCATGGACGCGGTCGTGAAGCTGGTCGCCAGTCACCCGATCGTCGACTTCGTCTCTCAGCCGGCCGACCTCGAGGAGATCTTCCTCGAGCGCTACCGAGAGGCCGATGAGAGCAGCTGAGCTCCTCAGGCGCGGTGTCAGCGACCACCGGCGTGCCCTCGTGGGCTGGTGCGCCGGCGTCGTCGGGTACGTCGCACTCGTCGCCGCCATCTTCCCGTCGATCGAGAGCTCGCCCGAGTTCGACGAGCTCATCGAGAACTACCCGGACGTCCTCAAGAAGCTCTTCGGCATCGCGGAGGGTGGAAGCATCACGAGCGGAGCCGGCTACCTCGACGTAGAGCTCTTCAGCTTCATGCTCCCGCTCCTCGTGCTCGTCCTGGCGATCGGCTCGGGGGCACGCACGTTCGCCGGAGAGGAGGACGCCGGAAGGCTCGAGCTCGTCCTCGCCTATCCGGTGCGCCGGCAGGACGCGGTTCTCGCGAAGGGAGTCGCCGTCGCCGTCGAGGTCGCGATCGTCTGCGTCGCGGCCGGCCTGGCCATGCTCGTCCTCGACCCGCTCGTCGGGCTCGACCTCTCGGTCACCGACCTCGCCGCGGCCATCGCATCGCTCGCGGCGCTCGGGCTCGCGTACGGCTGGCTCGCGCTCGCGCTCGGAGCCGCCTTCCCCAGTCGTACCCTCGCGGTCGGCGTCGCGGCCGGTACCGCCGCTGCCGCTTACCTGGTGGACGGTCTGCACGAGCTGGCCGGCTGGCTCGATCCCTTCCGGTTCGCCTCGCCCTTCTGGCTCGTCGGCTCGTCACCACTCCAGGGAGGCGTGGACGTCCTCGGCGTCGCCGTCGTCCTCGTCGCGGCCATGGTCATTCTCGTCGCAGGGGCGGTTCTCGCGGAGCGTCGCGATCTCGAGGTCCCCTGACTCAGCGGATCGGCTCGACGAGCGCAACCGCCTTCACGACCTCGAGCGACACGAACGCGATGCCCCATCCGCCGTCCGCGGAGAACTCGGCCAGCTCGATCTCCTCGCCCAGATCGATCGCGTGCCGGTACTCGAGTCGCGCGCGAAGCGGCGCGTGAGGATCGATGCCACTGTCGCGCAACGTTCCCTCGACGCCTTGCCAGTAGACGGCGTTGTTCACGTGCCCGAAGAGGTCGATGTCGGAGGCCCGCGTCGACCACGCGCGACGTCGTGCGTCCGAGGGAGGAGCGGGAAGCTCGAGCCGCGTCGAGATTGTCCGATCACCGGCCGCCTCCGCGTAGATTCCGAAGCCCTCGATGCGGGCCGGCCTCGCATCCGGTCCAAGGTGGATCCAGACGCTGTCGAGCTCGACCCTCGCTCCCCGGTCTCCGAGGAGGGACATCCTCCGACCCGCTGCGACCGCCGCCGAGCCGCTGCACCAGGTCGTGACCTCGACCTCCCTGTCCTCGAGGGGCGGTACCAGGATCTCCATGCGAATGCTGCGCAGCACCCAGAGGT
>DATIBA010000187.1:0-37221 GCA_035457765.1 Gaiellaceae bacterium | reverse complement strand
AGGAGGCCGCGCCGCACGGGCAGGAGATGCGGCACGAGTGTGACCGGAAACCCGAGGAGCGCGGCGATCTCAGGCGCATGCCGATGCTCGCCGACGCTGTACGGGGTCACGTTCTCGAGCACGACCCCTGCATGCGAGGATGCACTGAGCGCACGCCCCGCACCCGTCATGCCCGACTTCGCGTCGACGACCACGTGTTCGCGTGCGATCTCGTTCGCGATGGGCGCAAGTGCGAGAAGCGCGGCGGTCGCATAGCAGCCTGGGTTCGCGATCAACCGCCCCAGCGGCGGGCAGATCTCCGGAAGACCGTAGGACCAGGACTCGAGACTCTCCGCCTGGGGGTGCTCGAAGCCGTACCACGCCTCGTACACGCTCGACTCGGGAAAGCGATGAGCCCCGGAGAGATCGACGACGACTCCGCGCGGTGGAGGGATGATCTCAGCCGCGGCACGGTGTGGAAGACAGACGAATGTCACATCGGCCCCGCACGAAAGCGCGGCGTCGTTCGTGATGAAACGGGGTATCCGGCTCCAGCCGTTACGGCCGAGACGCGCGTCGAGAACGGCCGCCGGCTGGCCCGCCAGTGAGTCCGAGCCAAGCGCGTACAGCTCGAGCGCAGGATGCGTGAGCACCCGATCGAGCGTCTCCTGACCCACGTACCCCGATGCGCCCACGATCGATACCGTCGCCATCCGCTTATTATGCACATATCTCGCGTATCATGCGTAAGCGAGCACCGCCGTTGGCGCGGAGAGGGCTTGAACGGGTGCTACGCTGCGCGCGCGGTGGAGCGCGTCCTCGTCCTCAATGCGAGCTACGAGCCCTTGAACGTCTGTTCGCTCCGCCGCGCACACGTGCTCGTCTGGAAAGGCAAGGCGGAGATCATCGAGAGCCACGACCGCCCACTGCGATCCGCCTGTACGTACTTCCAGCGTCCCCACGTGATCCGCCTCGTGACGTACGTCCGCGTCCCGCGCGGCGTGACGCGGAGGATCTCGCGACGTGTGCTCTTCGCCCGCGACGGATGGCAGTGCGTCTACTGCGGCACGGGAGGGAACAGGCTGACGCTCGACCACGTCGTCCCGCGCTCCCGCGGAGGCACGTCGGTGTGGGAGAACGTCGTCACGTCGTGCGCACCCTGCAACCACCGCAAGGGCGACCGCCTCCTCGAGGAGACGAGCATGACGCTTCGGCACGCTCCGCGACCCCCGACGCCGGTGCTCTTCATCAGGCTCGCCGCGGATCACGTCCCCGACGTGTGGCGACGCTATCTCCCCGGACTCGAAGCCGCCGCGGCCGCAGCGTAGGCGCGACTATCGCGCCATGGCGCGCTCGACGGCCTCCTGCTCCTCGGGGGAGAGCGCGACGGATGATCGCCCGCGGTCGAGGTCTTTGACGTAGATGCGCGCATAGTCGCGGCCCTGAATTGCGGTCACGACCGTTCCGGTACGCGTGGCGTCGAGCAGCGCCAGTGACGCCGACTGCTGGCCTCCGGTCCCCTCGTACGCGTCGTAGCGGACGACCGCGGTGTTCGTGACGGACCCGTCGACGCGTCGGTCGACGCGCGAAAGACCGGCGGCGACCTCGTCGACGGCGCGGTACAGGTCATCGATGCGCCCCTGCAGCGAGACGGCGAAATCGAGCAGATCGCGACGCTCGCTCCCGAGCACGACCGCTTGCACGCTCTGCAGCGCGGCCAGCCGGCGCCAGAGGACTAGGGCGAGCACGACGGCGAGCGCGGCAGCCGCGCAGGCCGCGATGGCCGCCACGAGCGCCGCGGTCATGGCGCCAGCGTGAAGATGACCGGATACTCGTACGTGTTGTTGGACGTGTTCGTCTCTCCCGCCACGGGATCGACGTCGACCCTCAGCAACACCTGCTCGGAGAACGGGACGAGATCGCCGACCCTCATGGTCACGGTCTTCGTCTCGCCGGGATCGATGATCGGGATGATCGCCTTTCGTACGATCGGCTCGGGCTGGCTCGGGATGGTGAGGGTCACCTGGATCCGCACCTCCTGGCTCTCGCCGGTGCCCTCGACTCCGACCTCGAAGGCGAGGTTGTTGGTGACGATGATCGTGGTCTCCGTCGTGGTGGAGAGGAGCTGCGCGCTCGGTAGAGCTCGCACGGAGGCGATACCGGTTCCATGGAGCCCGGTCGGCGTCCCACCCGAGGACGCCCCCTGAATTCGCTGCCAGATGGCGGCGAGCGAGCTCGCGCCTATGAGCTCGTCCGTGGTGACGAAGACGGAGGCGGGAGCCTCCAAACCTTCGATTCCCTCCTCCTGCGCGACGGCCTCCGCCCGAGCCTGGAACGAGTCCGCCCAGATGATGTCACTCGCGAGCAGTCGGCGCGTCTGAGCGACGAGTTGCTCACCTGCGGCGCTCGCATCAGTCTCGTCGGCCGTCGCCTGGAAGGCGCGTCGAAGGCCGCGCAGTCCGCTGACCCTGAATTCGAGCGACTCAACCGCCCCCTCGTTCGGGCGCTGCATCGGTCCCGGAGCGTCGAGATCTTGTGCGCGCTGGACCTGGGTCTCGGCCGTCTGGACGTACCCGCCCAGTTTCGCGTCCAGATCCTCGGCGTTCAGCCCGGGTGTCAAGAGGAGGGTGTTGACCTCCTGCCCCAGCCGAGCGGAAGCGTTCCCCACAGCGGCGATCTCGGCCATGTAGTCCGTGTAGCGGTCGCGCTTGGCTTGTGCCGAGCAACCTTCGATCCACACGACGAGTAGCACCACGATGAGGATCGCGAGCGCGATGAGCGCGATCAAGCGCAGGAGCGGAGTGAGGCTTCCTGGAGGGCGGAAACGAGGCCCGCGAGGACGCGGTGGGCGGTCGCGTGGCGGTCCGGGACCGCGCTCCGCGGGCTCCTCCCATGATGGTGACTCTTCCTCGTCGAAGAAGTCGAAATCGAGGATGTCGTCTTCGCGCGTGCTCATGGCCGCTTCGCCACTCTAGATGCTCGATCGGAACCCAGACACTTGATGTGGGGTGGAGGTGCGCGACTCACGCGCGACGCATGACGGCCACGACACGGCGGCGCGTGCCACGTGGACGAGGTACGAGAACGGGCTGCGAGGAGTTCCAGATCGGGCGGCAAAGAGTGCGCGTACCGATGACGTCGGTCGCCTTCGCCCCCTCGACCCAAGAGCTCGTTCTCGGCCGCTATCGTCCGCTGCGTCCGCTCGGGAGCGGCGGCTCGGGCTCGGTCTGGCTGGCCCTCGACGAGCGGAACGGTCTCGACGTCGCCCTCAAGATAATCCCTCGCGAGGGGAAAGCGGCTGCTCGCGCCGAGCGCGAGGCGCTCGCGGCCCGACGACTGCGGCACGACCGCTGCGTTCGTGCGTACGACGTCGGACACGACGCGAGTCACGTGTACATCGCGTACGAGTACGTTCCCGGCCGCACGTTTCGAGAAGCGCTGCGAACGGGGTCGCTCTCGGATCCGGATGCCGTCGAGGTCGCAGCGCAGGTGCTCGACGCGCTTGCGCACGCACATCGAGCGGGGATCGTCCATCGTGACGTGAAGCCGTCGAACATCCTCCTCGAGGACCGTAACGAGATCGCCGTCCGGCTCCTCGATTTCGGGCTCGCGCAGTTCGACGGCGCCGACACGTTGACGGCGGTGGGAGACGTGCCAGGGACGCTCGCGTACATCGCGCCCGAACGGCTCGCCGGCGCGGACGCGACAGCAGAAAGTGACGTCTGGTCCGTGGGCGTCCTCCTCTGGGAGGCGCTCGCCGGCCGCCACCCGTTCTGGGGCCTCCCACTCCAGGAGGTCGCGCGGGCGATTCAGGCGGGTGCGCCGTCACTCGCCGCGGAGCGGACGAGGGCTCCACGACGGCTCGTCGCGGCGGTCGACAGCGCACTCGCAGCGGATCCGGAGGAGCGGCCTCGCGCCTCTGCGCTCGCCGCCGACCTGCGGAGCGCACTTCGATCGGCTCCGGCTCGTCAGCGGAGCTCGCCTCGCGTGAATAACGCTCCCGTCGTCGATGCTCCGATCAACGTCCTCGCCCGTCGAGTCGCCCCGATCGGCCTCGCAGTCGTCGCTGCCGCGCTCGGTGCGACACTGCTTCCGTTCTGGCCGGTCGGACTCGTCGTGGCGATCGTCGTCGGAGCAGGCCTCGCTGCGTGGCTCGACCCACGGCTGGGTCTCCTGGTCGCTCTCGCCGCACCGGTCTTCCCGCTCGGAAACTACGCGCAGAGCGCGGCTCTCCTCTACGGCCTGTTCGCACTCGGATGGCTCGTCCTCTGCTGGCGCGATGCCCGACACGGGCTTCTCTTCGCCTGCGGCCCCCTGCTCGCCGGCGCAGGCTTGCTCGCGCTCGTGCCGCTCGCCGTGCAGCCCGCTCGCGGCAGCGTCAGACGCGTCTTGCACGCGGGCGTCGCGGTCCTCGCCGCTCTGCTCGTCGCGGGTGTCGCCGGTGAGGAACTCCCGCTCGTGAACCGACAAGCTGAGCCGCTCGGCATCGGCCCGCTCGATCCGCTGAGCGACGCCGCGCTCACCATCTGGGGCTCGCTGGCGGGTTACACCGCCGCCCTCGCAGGCGTCGTCGTGGCAGCGACCGCGGCAGCGATCCTTCCTTGGCTACGAAATCGGAGTCGTCACGGCGTCGCCGCCCTCGGAGCCGTGCTCATCGCCCTGTCGATCGCAACCGGCGCAGGTCTCGTGAACACGATCGTGCTGTTGCTGGTGTGGGGCGCCGCGGCTGCCGTTGCAGGCTCGTTACGCCGTTCGGGCTAGCGCTCGGCACCGCGGCTTGGAAACCGGAGCGATCTCTACACTCGTCGCGAGAACCGTCGGCATGCCAGTTCTCCGCAGCATCGAATCCAAGATCGAAGGCCTGTTCGAGGGGATCTTCGGACGTGCCTTCAGGACGAACGTGCAGCCGATCGAGCTGGCGCGCAAGCTCGTCAAGGAGATGGACGACCACCGAAACGTGTCCGTTTCCCGCGTGTACGTCCCGAACGAGTACACGATCTACCTCTCCCCAGGCGATCGGAAGCAGTTCGCCGGCTACGAAGGATCTCTGGTCGGTGAACTCCAAGAGTATCTTGCCGAGCATGCGCGACGGGAGCGCTACGCCCTCCTCGGCGCACCGGTCGTGCTCGTCACGACGGACGACGATCTGGCCGTGGGCGAGTTCGGGATCGCCACACGCCTCGTCGCGGACGAGAGATCCGCCGAGCCCGCTCCGCCCGTGGAACTCCCGATCGACCAGCCGGCGCAGACCATGATCTACCACGCGTCCGAACCGCCCGTGGTCGACGTCGCCGAGCCGGAGCCCGAACCCGAGGCACCCCGCGAGATCGTGACCCTCTCGATTGCAGGCAGACAGCACGCCGTCACGGAAGCGCGGGTCGTTCTGGGCCGGTCGCGAGAGGCAGGCATCCGCATCTCGGATGTCAACATCTCGCGCAAACATGCAGAGCTCCGCCACGAGGAAGCCGCGTACTGGATCGTCGACCTCGGCTCGTTGAACGGCACGCTCGTCAACGGCAAGCGTGTCGATCGACGGCGGCTCCAAGACGGCGATCGGATCACGCTCGGCTCGACCGAGATCGTCTTCGGACGCTCCCTTTCGAGATCGTGATGATCGCGCTCTGGGTCGCCCTCGAAACCGACGAAACCCTTCTGATCCTGAAAATCGCGTTTCTCGTCCTTCTGTACGGATTCATCGTGCTCGTGGCACGAACCGCGACGAGGGACATAGGCGGAGCACCGCAGGAGAGCATCGTGCTCGGCGCGGCGGAGGCCTCTGCGCTCCGGGCAGAGCTCGGTCCGCGTCCTGCTCGCTTCGTCGTGCTCGCGAGCCCCGTGCTCACGCAGGGAAGCACGATCGAGGTGGCGACGCCAACGGTCGCAGGGCGCGATGAGCGAAGCGGGATCCATCTCGGACGCGACGAGTACGCATCGGCACAGCACGCGCGGGTCGAGCCGCGCCCCGACGGCGTCTGGGTCGACGACCTCGGCTCGTTGAACGGGACGTTCGTCAACGGGGCTCGCCTCAAGGGAGCCCGGCTCCTCCGCGCAGGAGACATCGTTCGTATCGGCGCGACCGAGCTCCAGGTGCAGCAGTGAGGATCGGTCGAGCGTACGGAGTCACCGACACCGGACGGCGACGCCTTCGCAACGAGGACGCGTTCATCTGCGAGCCGCCGCTCTTCGCCGTCGCGGACGGCATGGGTGGCGCTCGAGCTGGCGAGGTCGCGGCGCGTCTGGCCGCCGCCGCCCTCGAGGAGGCGGGAACGGAGACGCGCGGCGAGCAGGGAGTCACGGACTTGATCGTCGAGGCGAACCGGCGCATCTGGGAGCGGGCGCTGACAGACCCGGCGACCGCAGGCATGGGCACGACGGTGACTGCAGCGCTCGTCGACGCGCGGTCGGGAACCGTGGTTATCGGACACGTCGGCGACTCGCGTGCGTACCTCCTGCGGGATAGCGCCCTCGAGCAGCTCACGACCGATCACTCACTCGTCGCCGAGCTCGTTCAGAGCGGCGTCCTCACGCCCGAGGAGGCAGAGCGACATCCGCAGCGGTCCGCAATCACCCGAGCACTCGGAACCGAGCCGAACGTCGACGTCGAGACGCTGACGGTCGAGGGACGCCCAGGAGACCTCTTTTTCGTCTGCTCCGACGGAGTTCCCGTGATGCTCGCAGACGACGAGATCCTCGCGGCGATCGACGGATCCGGGCGCGATCCCGAGACGGCGGCGGAGGCGCTCGTCGCAGCAGCGAACGTGCGCGGAGGCGAGGACAACATCACCGTGGTGCTCTTCGAACTGGTCGAGGGCGAAGCTCCTGTGGAAGAGGTCGTACCGACCCAGACGAGGTCGGAACCAGTGGGCTCGACTCCCGAGACACCCGACCCGGACGCACAGGTCGTCCACCACGGCGCCGGGCCGGGCGGGCGAACTGCCGCCCTGCTCCTCGTCGCAGCGGTGCTGGTCATCGGTGCGCTCGTCCTGTACTGGGGGGTCACGAGGTGAGCGCACGCACCCGCGAGCTCTGGGGCATCGTCGTCGCAGGCCTGATCGCGTGCGTCGCACTGGCCAGCGTGACCATCGCCCGCGAGCCCGAGATCGGGGGAAGAGCTCTCACCTGGGGTGCGCTCTTTCTCGGCCTCTACGTCGTCGCTCACGTCGTCGCTCGGCGCACGGTCCCGTACGCTGATGGCGCCCTCCTACCGCTGACCGCGGTGCTGACCGCGTTCGGCCTGGCCTCGATCTACGGGCTCGACCCGGGCGACGGAGGGCGACAGGCGCTCTGGGTCGCGGTCGGCGTAGGGGTGCTCGCGACCACGCTCATCGTGCTGCGCCACGACTACCGCGTCCTCGAGTCGTACCGCTACCTCTTCGGCGTCGCGGCAGTCGGGCTCCTCCTGCTTCCGTCGGTTCCGGGGCTCGGTGAACGCGTCAACGGCGTGCGGCTCTGGGTCGACCTCGGCTGGATCCAGTTCCAGCCAGGCGAGCTCGCGAAGATCTTCTTGATCGTCTTTCTCGCCGGCTACCTCCGCGAGAAGCGCGAGGTGCTCGCACGGGGCCGGCTCAAGGATTTCGGGCCCCTCGTCGTGATCTGGGGGGCGGCGATGCTCGTCGTCGTGCAGACCAATGACCTCGGGAGCGCACTCCTTAACTTCGGCATCTTCCTCGCGATGCTCTACGTCGCCACGGGGCGGGTGCTCTTCGTCGCAGCAGGTCTCGCGCTCTTCGCCGGAGGCGCTGCTGCCCTCTACAACGCAATCGGCCACGTGCAGGAGCGCGTGACGAGCTGGCTCGATCCCTGGGACCCGGAGCGGATCTACGACGAGTCGTACCAGCTCGTCCAGAGCCTGTACTCGATCGCCAACGGCGGCTTCGGGGGGACCGGGCTCGGACAGGGCACGTTCGCCTCGACCGACGGAACGGAGCTCATTCCGGCTCTCCGCACCGACTTCATCTTCTCGGCGATCGCCCAGGAGCTCGGTCTGGTCGGCGCGGCCGCGTTGCTCCTCGTGTTCATGCTGTTCGTCGTGCGCGGCATGCGGGTCGCCCTGCAGGCGCAGGACGGCTTCTCCAAGCTCGTCGCGGCGGGACTCACGTTCGGCTTCGCGCTCCAGACGTTCATCATCGTCGGCGGCGTTCTTCGGGTCGTGCCGCTGACCGGGATCACGCTCCCCTTCGTCTCGTACGGGGGGACGAGCATCGTGGCCAACTTCCTCCTGCTCGCGGGCCTCCTGCTCATCTCGAATCGCGCGAACACGCCACGGGTATGAACAGGCGGATCGTCAGGCTCACGTACGTCGCGCTCACGCTCGTCGGAGTCCTCGTCGGGATGACGACCTACTGGCAGACCTGGGCCGCCGCTGGCCTCGCGGACCGCCAGGACAACGCCGTCAAGCGCGTGGCCGAGTTCGCCATCGATCGCGGGCTCATCTTCGCGTTCGAGCCGCGCAAACGACTCGCGCGAAACGTCGAGCGTGAGATCGACCAGAAGACGCTCTTCTTCCGGCGCTACCCCTACGGTTCGCTGACGGCGCATGTCGTCGGGTACTCGACGGTTGGCCGATCGCGCACGGGTCTCGAGCGGTCGCTGAACGACTACCTCACAGCCTCGAACGCGAACCTTTCGACCTTCGTCGACACGGCGCTCGACGAGCTGCGCGGCAAGCCCGTTCAGGGGAACGACGTCGTCACGACCCTCGATCTGGACGCCCAGGCGGTCGCGCTCGAGGAGCTGGGGACGAGCTGCGGCGCCGTGGTCGCACTCGATCCGAGGACGGGCAAGGTCAAGGTCCTGGTCTCCTCGCCCAGCTTCGATCCGAACCTCGTCGAGGAGAACTTCCAGGCGATCTCACGCCTCACCGCGGACTGCACGCCTGCGGCGCCGTTGCTCAACCGCGGAAGCGCCGGGCTCTACGTCCCCGGTTCGACGTTCAAGGTGATCACCGCGTCGGCGGCGCTCGAATCGAAGAAGTACAAGCCAGAGTCGAGCTTCGTCGACCCCGGCTACTGCACGGTGTACGGGAAGCGGGTGAACAACTTCGACACCTCGCGTCCGTTCGGGACGATCGACCTCACGAACGCGCTCGCGTACTCGGTCAACTCCGTCTTCTGCAACATCGGCTTGAAGCTCGGCGCGCGGCAGATCCTGGATACGGCGAAACGCTTCGGCTTCTACGAGCGGCCTCCGCTCGAAACCCCGGCCGACGAGCGCCTTCCCAGCGGTCTCTACCGCAACGGGAAGCTCTTCTACCCCAAGGTCGACGCGAACGTCGACGCCGGCCGGATGGCGTTCGGCCAGGAGCGGATGCTCGTCACGCCGCTGCAGATGGCGATGGTGGCTGGTGCGATCGGGGTCGGCGGACGTCTCATGGAGCCTCAGGTCGTCGACCGGATCGTCGCTCCGGGGGGAAAGGTGATCGAGCGCAGTCGGCCTCGCCTGATCCGCCGCGCGGTCGGCAAGGAGACCGCCGACGCGGTAGCGGCCATGATGCGGCTCGCCGTCGAGCGTGGCACCGGAACGGCCGCACAGGTCTCGGGCTACTCGATCGGGGGCAAGACGGGAACCGGTGAGACGGGCGTCCCCGGGTCCAACACGACCTGGTTCATCGCGTTCGCAGGGAAGGACGAGGAGAGCGCACCGGAGCTCGCGATCGCCGTCGTTCTCCAGAACCAGAGCGGGACAGGAGGCACGACGGCGGCCCCGATCGCCCGCGCGGTCATGCAGGCAATCCTGTACGGCACGGAGAATCCCTAACCTAAGTGGCTCGCATGGCGACTCAGGACACTCTCTCCGGAACGCTCTTCGCAGGGCGCTACCGCATCTCGCGGAAGCTCGGTGGGGGCGGAATGGCCGACGTGTACCTCGCAGAGGACCAGGAGTTGGGCCGTCGCGTGGCCATCAAGATGCTCCACGGGCGGTACGCGAACGACGACCAGTTCGTCGAGCGCTTCCGCCGCGAGGCCACACACGCAGCGGGGCTCTCGCACCCGAACATCGTCTCGATCTTCGACCGGGGCGAGGCCGACGGCTCGTACTTCATCGTCATGGAGTACGTCGAGGGACGCACCCTCAAGGAGCTGATCCGCACGCGCGGCCCCTGCCCGCTCCCGGTGGCGATCGCGTACACGCGTCAGATTCTCGCCGCGCTCCGGTACGCGCACCGCAACGGCGTCGTCCACCGCGACATCAAGCCGCACAACGTGATCGTGGATCCCGAGGGCGTCATCAAGGTGACCGACTTCGGGATCGCGCGAGCAGGGGCAAGCCAGATGACCGAGGAGGGAGCGATCATCGGCACCGCGCAGTACCTGTCGCCCGAGCAGGCTCGAGGCGCTCCGGTCGACCAGACCTCCGATCTCTACTCGACGGGCGTCGTGCTCTTCGAGCTTCTGACCGGAGAGGTTCCCTTCACGGGCGACAGCCCGGTCGAGATCGCGATGAAGCACTTGGGGGACGTGCCGCCGACGCCGTCGGAGCTCCGTTCGGACGTGCCGGACGACCTCGACCTGGTCGTCGTTCGAGCGCTCGCCAAAGAGCCCGCCGATCGGTATCAGTCCGCTGCCGCAATGGACGCCGACCTCGAGACGGTCGCACGTGGCGGTCGCGTCGCGGCGGAGACGGCGGACGCCGCGACGATGGTGCTGACAGGCGAGCGGCGTACCGACGCGACGGCCGTGACCCAGCTGGTACGTCGCGGCCAAGCACACTACGAGCCTCCCTCACGCAGCCGGCCGATATGGCCCTGGCTGCTCGGGATCGGCGTCCTGCTGGCCCTGCTCGCGGGCGGCTGGTTCGCCTACGACTCGATCCAGAGCGAGCTGAAGGGAGCAGAGACGGTCGCGGTCCCCTACGTCGTCGGGTTGCGTCAGGCACAGGCCGAGAACGAGATCACGGAGAAGGGTCTCGTACCGCGCGTGCGGCAGATCTCGAGCTCGGACGTCGAGGAGGGCTTCGTCATCACGCAGAACCCGACCGAGGGCACGCGCGTCGACAAGGAGACGGTCATCTTGATCGACGTCTCGTCGGGCAAGCCGGAGGTCACGATCCCGAGCGTCGTCGGACAGAGTGTCGAGGACGCGGTCGCCGAGCTCACCCGCGCAGGTCTCGACGCCCAGGTCGTGGAGGTGTTCTCGAGCGAGGATCCCGGAAGGGTCACGGGCCAGTCGCCGAACGCCGGCACCGTGGTCGTCGAGGGCACTAGCGTCCGCATCAACGTCTCGAAGGGCTCGAAGCCGGTGACGGTGCCGAACGTCGTCAACATCCCGTTCGAGCAGGCGCAGCTGGAGCTCCAGCAGGCTGGATTCAACGTCTCGCGTATCGACGTGGCATCCGACCTGAAGGCCGGGATCGTCGTCCGCCAGGACCCGTTAGGCGGATCGGAGAGCTCGAAGGGTTCGACCGTCACGCTCTCGGTCTCGCAGGGCCCCTCGACGGCCGCGGTTCCGGACGTGACGACCCAGGACTTCGCGATCGCCCAGGCGACCCTGGAAGCTGCGGGCTTCAGATCGCGGGTCGTGTTCGAGGACACGAGCGAGCCGAGCTTCGACGGGATCGTGATCTCCCAGGATCCGATCGGCGGGTCGCAGGCGAAGCCGGACTCGCTGGTGACCCTCTTCGTCGGCCGCTTCACGGGCGAGACGACGACGACGGAGCCGTGAGCCGACGCGTCCGCGTCGCGGTCATCGCGGGCGGGCGCTCGAGCGAGCACGCGATCTCCGTCGAATCGGCTCGGTCAGTGATCGACGCGCTCGATCCGACGCGGTACGAGACGAGCGTCATCGAGATCGGCCGCAACGGGCGCTGGGAGCTCGCAAGTGGCACCAGATCCCTTCCGTCGTCGGACCCCACGGTCCTGACGCCATCTACGACAGAGACCCTTCCCGTCGTGGCGGACAGGCCTCCGGCACGCGTACTCGGGGAGGTGGACGTCGTGCTTCCCATCCTCCATGGCCCCTTCGGCGAGGACGGCACGGTCCAGGGCCTGCTCGAGCTCGCCGGCGTTCCGTACGTCGGCGCGGGCGTCGCGGCCTCGGCGCTGTGCATGGACAAGGATCTCTTCAAGGCCGTGCTCCGCGACCGCGGGATCCCGGTCGCCCGAAACGTGACCGTTCGCAACGGCGACACGCCCACCCACGACTTCCCATATCCGGTCTTCGTGAAACCCGCACGCCTGGGCTCGTCCGTCGGGATCTCGAAGGTCCGGGACGAGGGCGAGCTCCAGCCCGCGATCGCGCTGGCTCGACGGCACGACGACAAGGTCCTCATCGAGGAGTTCGTCCCCGGCACCGAGGTCGAGTGCGGGGTTCTCGGCAACCGCGACCCGATCGCGTCCGTCGTCGGGGAGATCGTCGCCCACGCCGACTGGTACGACTACTCGGCGAAGTACGACGAAGGCGGGATGGATCTCGTCATCCCCGCCCGGATCTCGCCGGACGCCGACCGACGCGTGCGCGAGCTCGCCGTGGAGTCGTTCATCGCGACGGAATGCGAGGGGATGGCACGCATCGACTTCTTCGTCCGTCCTGACGGCGAGGTCGTCGTCAACGAGATCAACACGATCCCTGGCTTCACCTCCACCAGCGTGTACGCGAAGCTCTTCGAGGCGTCCGGGATCCCGTACGCCGAGCTGCTCGACCGCCTCGTCGAGCTCGCCCTCGAGCGGCACGACCGGCGCTCGCACCTCGTCTACTGAGAGCCGGCCAGCAGCCGCTCGAGCTGTGCGCGGTGCCATTCGAGTCCAAGCGCGGCGAAGCGCTCGTCGGCTCGGACGAGCAGCTCGTCGTCCCGGCGTGCAACGGCGAGAGCGCGCAGAGCGAACGGCTCGACCGTGGTCCCGGGCTCGACGAGCTCCGGCGCCTCGGCCTCGATGAGATCGTGCCGGCCCAGCGAGATGAAGGCGTCGAGCCGCGCCGCGAAGACACCGGGGCCCCAGACCAGCGCACGTTCGACCGGTAGCTCGATCAACGACTCCATCGCGCGTCGGTCGCCACGCTCCATGGAAATCCGGAGCTTCGCCCCACCGAGATACGTCTCGTACCCCTGGCCCGCAAGCCGCAGCCCATCTCGCTCGAGTTCCGCGCCACGGATCTCGTCGCCCAGACAGAAGTGAGCGAGGCCGAGGAGCAGAAGGTCGCGCGGATTGCGTACGCAGGGCGTTGCGAGGTTCGCGTCGATTGCTGCCAGCGCGCGATCCGTGTGCGCCGCGAGGCCTGACCAATCCCCCAGGGCGTCCGCCAGCTCGAGCTCGAGCGAGACCGAGTGAAGGCGATGGTGCGCCGACAGCCGCTGCGAGAGGCTTCCGTGAAGCTCGGCCAGCCGTCGCGCCTCGTCGAACCGGCACACGGCCGCAGCAGCCGGCGAGCCCGCCTCGTAGGCCTCGCACAGGTGGTCCGGATCGTCGATTCCGGGAAGGAGAGCGAGCCGCTGCTCGCTCCACGAGGCTGCTTCCCGGAATCGTCGCTGATCGAACGCGGCCTGCGTTCTCGCCCCGAGCGCGAACGAACGAAGCTCGAGGCTGTCGAGTTCGTCCGCGAGCACGCTGGCGTCTTCGAGGAGCTCGTTCGAGGCTCCGACGAGCGCGATGTTCGCGCGAGCCAGCAGTGCACGCGCCTTCGCCTCGGTGCCGTCTTCGGCGAGCTCGAGCGCCCGGGACGCCCACTCGTCGATGAGCTCCATGTTCAGGCGAATCGACCACATCGCCGACCGGATGGACGACTGGAACGCGAGGAACGCGTACGTGTCCGCCCGCTCGACGTCGTCGAGTGGTCCCTCGAGCGCACGGAGGAGAGCCGTCCGCATTCCCTCGCCGTCGTACTTCAGGGCGTGCGACTCCCCGATCGCGCGCCACAGGAGGGCGCGCTCGTGCTCGTCGTGCGACAGCTCGACCGCACGCGAGTAGAGCTCGACGGCCTCGTCCATCTCGTGGCGTCCGCGCGCGAGCCGCCCCGCCCGCGACAGCCAGTGCACCGCCCGACGACGCACGCGAACGAGCTCCTCCGGCTCCCCGACCCAGACGAGATCTGCGTCTTCTTCTTTCGCCGCCTCCGCGTAGTGGTACGCGAGAACGGGCGCACGCTCGTCCGAGCTTGCCTCCTCGAGCCAGTCGGCGAGCGCCGCGTGGAGCCTGCCGCGTCGCGCCTTGGGGATCGACCCGTACGCGACCTCACGCGTGAGCGCGTGCTTCATCGCGACCTCGCGATCGTCGCCCGGCATCGACGAGCGCAGGGCCACGACGAGATCGCGCTCCTCGAGAAGCTCGAAGTCCGGCTCGAGGCCCTGCAGGAGGTGCACGACTCCGGCTCGCGAGAAGACCCGTCCCATCACGGCGCCCGCCTGCAGCGCCGCTTTCTCGTTCTCTGGAAGCCGGTCGATCCTCGCCGCGAGCACTGCGTGGACGGTGTCCGGCATGGCGACGCCGCCGCCGCCCGCGCCGAGCGCCCAGCCCTCGCCCGTGTGGACGAGCACGCCGCTGTCGAGGAGCTCGCCCACGAGCTCCTCCAGGAAGAACGGGTTGCCGCCTGCACGCTCGACGACGAGCTCGCGCAGCTCGTCGGGCATCGCAGGAACTTTCTCGTCGAGCAGCTGCGACACCGCGGTCGCCGACAACGGATCGAGCCAGAGGACGGTCGTGTTGCGCTTTCCGGTCCCCCAGGTCGACCGCACGTCGAGGATCTCTGGTCGGGCCGTCGCGAGGAGCATCACCGGCGCACGTACGTCGCCGGCAAGCCGCTCGAGGAGGTCGAGCAGATCGGGCTCCGCCCAGTGAATGTCCTCGACGACGAGAACGGTCGGGGAGCCGGACGCAAGCTCCTCGACGAACGCGACCGCGGCGGCATGGAGACGCTCGCGCGCATCGAGCGGGTGGAGCTCGGGTGCGACGTCGAGGCCTAGTGCGAGCGCGAGGATCTCACGACCCTCGAGCCGGGCAACGACCTCCTCGGCCGGAACGCCCTCCCGCAGCTCGAAGTGCTCGCGGACCATCTCACCGAGCGGCCAGTACGTGATCCCGGTCCCGTACGCCACGCATCTCCCGGTGCGATTGACCGGCTCGGGCGTCTCCTTCGCGAGCGCGTCCCACAGCTCGTGCACCAGCCTCGACTTACCGACCCCCGGCTCACCGACGATCGTCACGAGGTGCGGCTCGGACTGCGCTGCGGCGCGCCGATACGTCGCTCGGAGCAGCTCGAGCTCGCTGTCTCGGCCGACGAAGACGCGCCGGAGCCCGCCCACGCCGCGCGGCCTCATCGTCCGCAACACGCGCTCGACGGCGCGTCCGACGACACCACCCTCCTTGCCCTTCGCCTCGACCGTCCGGGGAGCCGAGAACTCGAACGCTCGCGCGACCGCCGCGACGGTTCGCTCTCCGGCGAGCACCTCGCCCGGCTCCGCGGCCTTCTGGAGACGATCGGCGACGTTGACCGCGTCGCCCGTGACGAACGAGCTTCCCTCCCGCGGAGACCCGACAACGACGTCCCCGGTGTTCACTCCGACGCGCATCTCGACCTCGCCCGCGAAGAGCTCGCGCAGGCGCTGCTGCATCGCGAGCGCGGCGTGCAGCGCCCGCTCCGCGTGATCCTCGAGCGCAACCGGTGCGCCGAAGACCGCCATCACGGCGTCGCCTGCGAACTTCTCCACAGTCCCGCCCGTGAGCTCGATCTCCTCTCGCATCGCGTCGTAGAAGCGCTCGAGCTGAGCACGAACGCGTTCGGGATCCTGGGTTCCCGCACGTGCAGTCGATCCGACGAGATCGGCAAACAGAACCGTCACGAGCTTCCGCTCCTCCGTAGCGGGCACGGACGAAGTCTGGCTCCTGTCCTCGGGCGCCGCTAGCCGAGGACCGCGTCGAGCGCCTCCTCCCACGCCGTCAGGCCGTCGTCGAGCTCGGCCTCGCCGATCGTGAGTGGGCAGAGCACCCGTATGCAGTTCCCGTGGACGCCCGCCTTCAGGAGGATGAGTCCTCGCCGGAGCGCCTCGTCGACGATGGCCTCCGCGAGCTCGGGAGCGGGAGTCTTGGAATCGGTGTCGCGAACGAGCTCGATCGCGAGCATCGCTCCCAAGCCGCGCACGTCGCCGATCTGCCACCAGCGCCGCTGCCAGTCGAGCATGCGCGCGCGGATCGCGTCGCCGACCACCACCGCACGCTCGACGAGGCTCTCGTCTTCGAAGACGTCGAGCACGGCGAGCGCGGCTGCGAGCGATACCGGGTTTCCGATGAACGTGCCGCCGATCGCTCCGGCATGGGTGTCGTCCATGATCGACGCACGCCCGACCACCCCCGAGAGCGGAAGGCCGCCGGCGATCGACTTGGCGACGATGAGGAGATCGGCCTCGACGTCGAAGTGCTCCATGGCAAACAGGCGACCCGTCCGTCCGAACCCCGTCTGCACCTCGTCGGCCACGAGGACGATGCCGTGCTCTTCACAGATGCGCCGCAGCCCGCGGACGAACTCGGGCGGCGCCGGAACGAAGCCGCCCTCGCCCTGTTGCGGCTCGAACACGATCGCGGCGATGTGATCGGCCGGGACGTGGGTCGTGAACATCCGCTCGAGCGAGGCGAGCGCAGTCTCCGAATCGGGCCCGCGGTAGGCATTCGGATACGGCGCCCGATAGACCTCGGGCGCGAACGGGCCGAGGCCCTTCTTGTACGGATGCGTCCGCGAGGTCATGGTCAGTGCGAGCAGCGTCCGACCGTGAAACGCGCCGTCGAAGGCGATGACGCCGTGCCGACCGGTGTGGAGCCGCGCCAGCTTCACGGCGTTCTCGACCGCCTCGGCGCCGGCGTTGAAGAACGCACCACGAGTCTCGCCGCCGATCGGGACGAGCGCGCCGAGCCGCTCCGCAAGGCTGATGTAGCCCTCGTATGGCACCACCGTGAAGTCGGTGTGGAGGAACCGCTCGGCTTGCTCGCCGATGGCCTCCACGACCCGTGGATGGTTGTGGCCGACGTTCGCCACTCCCACGCCGCCGACGAAGTCGACGAAGGTGTTCCCGTCCACGTCCGTGATCGTGGATCCGCGCGCCTCGGCAGCAACGATCGGTCCGTGAACGATGAGAGGCAACGCGACCGCGTGCCGCTCGCGTTCGAGGATCTCGCGGCTACGAGGCCCCGGGATCTCCGTCCGCAGCTCGATCACGCGGGTCGCCGCCACTTCCCGCAGCCTAGATGCTCGACCGGAGATCGGCGCGGGTGATTCTGCCGATGGTGCATCCTGGCGCCGGTGGACGAATACGACCTCGACGACGATGCGCTGGCCCAGCTCGAAGCGTGGCTCGTCGAGGCACGCGGCGCCGTACCACAGTCCGACACGATGGCGCTGGCCACCGCGGACCGGCACGGACGCCCTTCGGCGCGCATCGTCCTTCTCCGTGGGATCGACTCGGACGGGCTCGTGTTCTTCACCAATCGAACGTCGCGCAAAGGTCGTGAGCTCGCTGAGAATCCGCGCGCCGCGGCGGTCTTCCATTGGTGGGAGCTCGGACGCCAGGTTCGCGTCGAGGGAACGGTGGTAGAAGTGACCGACGCCGACTCGGCGGCGTATTGGGACAGCAGGCCGCGCCCAAGCCAGATTGCCGCCTGGGCGTCGCCCCAGTCGCAACCGCTAGCCGACCGATCGGACCTCGATCTCCGCGTCGCCGAGATCGAGGAGCGTTTCCGGGGAATCGCCGTCCCATTGCCGGCGTTCTGGGGTGGCTACCGCCTCCTGCCCGAAAGCGTCGAGTTCTGGGCGCACCGGGAGAGCCGACTTCACGACCGAGTTCGTTACGTCCGCTCGGACGAACGCTGGCGGCGGGAGCGACTCGCTCCGTGAAGTGCGCGCGGCCTACGGAGGAGCCAGCGCGCCTTCCGTGTACACGCCCTCCGCGTTCCAGAGCAAGAAGCCCTTTGCACCCGCGCGACGGGCGGCGTCGATCTGGGCCCGAACCTCCTCGAGCTCGAAAGGCGTCGTGAAGGAGAAGTCCTGCACCCACGGGACGACGAGCACCTCCGTACCTCGAAGCCTGATCGCAAATCGACGCAGCGCTCGCGCGACGGTCTCTCCCGGGGCAGCGCTCGGATCGGCTATTCCCAGCTCACCCGGGCCGAAGAGAGATGGGTAGGTCATCGCGTACACACCGTCGAGGTGCGGAGCCATTCGCCCGGGAAGCTGCCCGATTCCGAGGTCCCGGCTCGCGGAGAGACCGAACACGGCCGCGGAGATCCGCACGTCGTGGCGCTCCAGTCGGCTCGCCGCATACCTGAGGAACGCAGGAATCGCGTCGTGTTTCGACAACCCGTCGCGATTTCGGTACACGGCGCTGTCGACGTCACCATCCGAAGGGAAGCGCACGTAATCGAACATGATCTCGTCGAAGCCGGCGCGGGCCGCGGCCACTGCGACATCGACGTTGTAGTCCCACACGCGACGGTCGTACGGGTTCGTCCAGCCCAGTCCAGCCGAGTCCCGCCATACCGAGCCGTCGGGCCACTGAATTGCGAGGTCTCGGCGCGCCTTGGCCAGGATCGGGTCCTCGAAGACCACGACTCTTCCGATCAGGTAGATGTCGCGGTCGTGAGCGAGCCGAGCGGCCTCCCGCGCAGAGTAGTAGTCACGCGCGGCTCCGACCTTCATCGCGAGTGGCATCCCGGCGGACGTGAAGCCGACCTGACCGGTCTCGTCCTTGACGTCGAGCTCGAGCGCGGTCAGCCCGTCGTGCTCGAGATCGAGGTACTCGTCGAGCTTTCCGGGCAGGGAGGCGAGACCCATCGTCACGTGGACCCCCCGAATCTCGACCGGAAGTGCACGCGTGCCCGCTGGGGGCGTTGCCCCGCTCGATGCTGTCCCGACGGTCTCGACGGTCGCGGATGGGCTGCTGCTCGTGCTCACGAACTGGGCGCCGACACTCAGGAGGGCCATCGCTGCCAGGATCGCACTGACCGCAACGCCACGCCTGAGGCGCTTCCTGCGCCTCGCCGCAGCCCGACGCTCGCGAAACCGCTCGTTCGGGTCGACCGGTGGGAAGAGCATCGACACCGCGGCGTGGACCTTATCGCAGTAGCCGCGCGACTCCCGGTTCAAGTACGTCTCATGTAACAGTCTGTTACAAGCGCCGCCTGCCTAGAATCGCGCGGTGGTCCTCTCGGATCGAACCATTCGTCGACTCGTCGAAGAGGGACGCATCGGGATCGATCCATTCGACCCCCAGCTGATGCAGCCGTCGAGCCTGGACGTACGCGTGGACCGCTACTTCCGCGTCTTCCGCAACTCCCGCTACCCGTTCATCGACGTGAAGGCGCAACAGGAGGAGCTGACCGAGCTCGTGGAAGTCACGGACGACGAGGCCTTCATCCTCCACCCGGGCGAGTTCGTGCTGGGCTCGACGCTCGAGCGAGTGACGCTTCCGGACGACCTCGTCGCCCGCCTCGAGGGCAAGAGCTCGCTCGGCCGGTTGGGCCTGCTCATCCACTCGACGGCCGGGTTCATCGATCCCGGCTGGGACGGACACGTCACGCTCGAGCTCTCGAACGTCGCCAACCTCCCGATCACGATCTACCCGACGATGAAAATCGGGCAGCTCTCGTTCGTTCAGCTCTCCGAGCCCGCCCAGCACCCGTACGGTTCGGAGGGAATCGGGTCCAAGTACCAGGGACAGCGCGGCCCGACGCCGAGCCGCTACTGGCAGAACTTCTCGGACACTGAGTGAGCGTCAGGCCGCGACGTCGCAGTCGACCGCAGAGACCTCGTCGCCCAGATGCGACAACAGGGTCGTGAGTTCCGTGAGCTCGGTTTCCTCGAAACGGGCGAAGACTTCGTCGACCTGGGCGAAGTGGCTCGTTGCGGCCTCGCGTAGCTTCGCGAGCCCCGCATCGGTCAACACCGCGTAGACGACCCGGCGATCGCTGTCGCACGAGCCGCGCTCGACGAGTCCGAGGCGCTCCAGCCCGTCGAGGAGGCGCGTGATGCCCGACGGGGTCAAGAAGACCTCCTGCGTCAGATCGACGCGACGCATTCTCCGGTCCGGCGCTCGGGACAACCTGAGGAGCACCTCGAAGTCGTTCAGCGTGAGACCGTGGTCGGCGCTCAGCTTGGCGTTCAGCTGGCGGATCGTCGCGGCGTGGGCCCGAAGGAGCGAGACGAAAGCATCGACTCCAACTGATTGCTCGATCAATACTTGCCTACTCATCTTCTTTCCTCTAGAGTTATTTGCGTACTCAATAGTAGCGACCGCAAAGGAGAGTCTACATGTCCATCCTCGCACAGACTCCGGTCACGCAGATTCCGGCCGGTACCTGGTCGATCGACCCGGCTTGGTCCGCACTCGAGTTCGAGGTCACGAAGGTCGGGCTCGTCGCGATCAAGGGCCGGGTTCCGGGGTTCACGGGAACGATCGAAGGAGGGCCGCGACCACGAATCGCCGGAGCCGTCGACGCTTCGACGATCACCACGTTCGATGAGACGCGCGACGGCCATCTCCAGTCGCCCGACTTCTTCGACGTCCAGCGCTATCCCGAGCTCCGGTTCGAGTCGAGCACGGTCGAGACGGAAGACGGCAGGCTCGTGGCGCGCGGCGACCTCACGATCAAGGGCACGACGAAGCCCGTCGCGCTCCGAGGTACGTTCCTCGGGGAGGCGCTCGACCCGTACGGAAACGAGCGGATCGGACTCGAGCTCGACGGCACGATCGATCGGAGGGACTTCGGTCTCGACTGGAACGCACCTCTTCCGACCGGCGACTTGCTCCTACCGAACGACGTCCGTCTGAAGGCGACTCTTGCCGCGGTGAGGGCCGCGTAGGAATGCGCATCCTCGCCGTCTCCGGAAGCCTTCGGGATGCCTCGTACAACACGGCGCTCGCGCGCGCGGCGGTCGGGCAGGCACCGGAAGGAGTCGAGATCGAGCTGTACGACCGCCTCCGGGACGTACCGCTGTACGACTCCGATCTCGACGGCGAGGATGCGCCTGAGGCCGTCCGCGACCTCCGCTCGAGAATCGAGCGAGCGGACGCGCTCCTCCTCGTGACACCGGAATACAACGGCTCGGTGCCGGGAGTCCTCAAGAACGCGATCGACTGGGCCTCACGTCCGCCACGTGGAGGCGCCGCCCTCTGGGGCAAGACCGCCGCGATCGCAGGGGCAACGACCGGTCAATACGGAGCACTCTGGGCGCAACAGGATCTCAGGCGCATCCTCGGCATCGCCGGCGCACGCGTCATCGAGGGCGAGCTTCCGGTGCCGCGTGCTCACGAGGCATTCGACGGCGAGGGCCGGCTCTCGAACCGGATCGTGGCCGAGCGTCTACGCAGCCACCTGGCCGCGCTCGTCGAGCACGCCGCCCCGGCCGCACTGGCTGCGTGAGCGTACAACGCCGAGGGGCCGCAGAACGCGGCCCCTCGAAACGGATACCAGCGCTGGATTAGTAGAGGCGCTTCCGGCACGGCCGTCTCGCGAAGAGACGATGTGCGGCGCGAGCATGCGAGCCCCCTACGCTGGCTAGGCGATTTCCGGTGGTCCCGGGGACACGCCTCTACCCGCTGGTACCTCCACTGCCCGTACAGTCGTCGCTCAAGCCGGACCACCTCCTTTCCGCGGTACTGCCAGCATACGCATTTTGGGCGGATGGAGCGTGGGCCGAGCGTCGTCGACGGCGAGGAGGAGCATCAGATGCCGACCCGATCACGAGTATCGGACAGATCGCCATCACCACGAAAGATGTCCCGCGTGCCGTCGCCTTCTATCGCGATCGGCTCGGGCTCGAGTACCTCTTCGAGGCCGGATCCCTCGCCTTCTTCATGTGTGGTGGCGTGCGGCTGATGCTCTCGCAGCCCGAGCCACCCGAGTTCGACCACTCGTGCTCGATCGTCTACTTTCGTGTCGAAGACATCGTCGCGGCTCGCTCCGACCTCATCGACCGCGGCGTCCCTTTCGACGACGAGCCGCATTTGATCGCTCGGATGCCCGACCACGAGCTGTGGATGACCTTCTTCCGCGACCCCGACGAGAACGTGCACGGCCTCATGAGCGAGGTCAGGTAGACGGGCCGAGGACTACCGACAGCTCGAGACCGCGGTCGAGCGGCACGGTCACGCTCGACAAGGCCGGATCGGCCTGGCGATTCGCCGAGTACGCGGCGAGGGTATCGGAGTGCGAGAGGACGTTGTCCGCGACGACGAGCCCACCGGTCTCGAGGAGCGGACGCGCGAGCGCGAAGAGACTCTCGTAGTCGTCTTTCTCGGCATCGAGAAAGACGAGATCGAAGGTGTCCTCCGTCGCACGGAGCGTCTCGAATGCATCTCCCTCGACCAGCTCGGCCCACTCGTCGAGGCCCGCGGCGGCGATGTTCGATCTCCAGGCAATGCACCTCACGGGGTCCTTCTCGAGCGACAGGACGCGCCCTCCGAGAACGCGAGCGCCCGCGGCGAGCCAGCTCGACGAATAGCCGCGCGACCCGCCGATCTCGAGCACCTCGATCCCCGCCTGTGACGCGGCGAGCGCGAAGAGGAAGCGCCCGGTCGCGACCGGGACCTGGCGCGAGCGCTGGGAAGCCGAAACTCCGGCTTCACGCTCCGCGCGGTCCTCCTCCTCCAGGCGAGCAAGAACGTCCAGCACGCGATCGTCGAGCATCAGTCGGGCACTTCGACGACCACGACTCCGTCCCGTACGGTCACCGGATACGTCGGGACGGACTCGAAGGCGGGAAGGGTCATCGGAATCCCGGTCTGGAGATCGAAACGCGAGCCGTGGCGGGGGCAGACGACGACGCAGAGCTCCGGCTCCCAATCACCCTCGCAGAGCGGACCGTCGTCGTGGGAGCAGCGGTCCTCGATCGCGTGGAAGACGCCGGCACAGTTGTAGACACCGACGGTCGACGCGCCGGCCGGAACGAGACGCATCGTTCCGGGTGGTAGCTCGTCGACCGGAGCGACCTCGACCTCGGGCACTACTCGAGCACCAGATCCCGCGACGACGTGCCCCACTCCTCGGGAAGCGGCGTTCCTCTCGCCTTGTGCAACGCGAGCTTGAGGACGCCGAGGCCGAGGATCGCGCACTTCAGCCGCACCGGCGTCAGCGGGATTCCGAGCTCGTCGAGCAGCTCCTCCTTGGGCATCGCAGCGACCTCGGTCGCGGTGCGCCCCTTCACGAGATCGCCGAGCATCGACGTCGCGGCCTGGCTGATCGCGCAGCCGCGGCCGTCGAAGCCCACCTCTTCGATGACATCGTCCTCTCCGAGTCTCACCGTGACCGCGATCTCGTCTCCGCAGAGCGGGTTCTGGCCTTCGGCGTGCGCGTCGGCGGGCTCGAGCAACCCGTGATTTCGCGGATTCTTGTAGTGGTCCAGGATCAGTTCGCGGTAGAGCTGGTCGAATTCGGACATCGAGCTACCCGAGCGACTTCTTGGCCTTGTGGAGGCCTTCGACGAGACGGTCGATCTCCTCGGGGATCGTGTACAGGTAGAAGCTGGCCCGTACCGTGGCGTTGACACCGAGCCTCGTCATGAGTGGCTGGGTGCAGTGGTGCCCGCCGCGGACGGCCACGCCCTCCCAGTCGAGAACCTGAGCAACGTCATGCGGATGGACCCCGGCGACGTTGAACGAGACGATTCCGGCGCGGCGATCGGCCGGCGGCCCGTACACCGTGACCCAGTCGAGCTCGTCGAGTCTGCCCATCGCGTATCCGACGAGCTCGCTCTCGTGCCGTTCGATCGCCTCGAGCCCGATCTCCGAGATGTAGTCGATCGCCGACCCGAAGCCGAACGCCTCGGCGATCGCGGGAGTCCCCGCTTCGAATTTGTACGGAAGCTCGTTCCACGTCGTCCTCTCGAGCGACACGGAGCGGATCATCTCCCCGCCGAGATTGAACGGGGACATCGCCTCGAGCAGCTCGCGCCGCCCCCACAGCGCACCCGCACCGCTCGGCCCGCAGAGCTTGTGCGACGAGAACGCAAGGAAGTCGCAGCCGAGGCTCTGGACGTCGATCGGGCGGTGCGGTGCGGCCTGCGCAGCGTCGACGACCATGATCGCTCCGTGCTCGTGCGCCCAGGCCGCGAGCGCCTCGACGGGGTTGACGGTCCCCAGCGAGTTGGAGACGAGGTTGTTGGCGACGACCTTGACGTTGCCCTCCCCGGCCAGCCCCTCGAGGGCTTCGAGCTGGAGCTCGCCGCGATCGTCGATCGGAATGTGCCGGAATCCGGCCCCGGTCCGGCTGGCGATGTACTGCCAGGGCACGAAGTTCGAGTGGTGCTCGAGCTCGGTGACCACCACGAGGTCTCCCGGTCCGAGATTGTCGAGACCCCATGAGTACGCAACGAGATTCAGTGCTTCTGTGGCGCTGCGCGTGAACACCACCTCGCGCTCCGACGGTGCGTTGACGAACGCTGCGACCCCACGCCGTGCCGTCTCGTAACCCGTCGTCGCCCGCTCGGCGAGGCGGTAGACACCCCGGTGAACGTTCGCGTACGAGTGCTCGTAGAAATCGCGCATCGCATCGAGCACCTGCCGGGGCTTCTGCGTGGATGCCGCCGAGTCGAGGAAGGCCACCGGCTTTCCGTTCACGAGCTCCTCGAAGACGGCAAAATCGGCCCGCAGCCGCTCGGCGTCGAGCTTTGCGTGTGCGGTTACGGCCACGACTCCATCGTACCCCCGCCGAATCGGCTCAACTCAGGTGGACCCGACCGTTGGTGGCGGCGCGCTCTGCCGCTCCCCGGACGTGCTGCGCGGTCTCGATCGCGATCTCGAGGAGGTCGCACAGACGCGTCATCCGACTCCGCTCGGAGACGTCGTTCAATAGCTCGAGTTTTTCGGTCGGCGCGAACTCGATCCTCGAGGCGAGGAGGTACGACAGCTGCGACTCACCTGCCTCGGGTACGTCGACCTCGCTTCGCGTGAGCTCGCGCAGCCGGTCGAAGAGCCCGAGCGCTCGCTCGACTGCCTGACGATCGGCGGGATCGTCCTCGTCGTCCATGCGAGCCACGACGCCCGTGTGGAAGCTACGACCCGTCGTGAGCTCGAGGAGCCGGAACCGCTCGCCCCCCTCGACGAGAACGTCCATCCTCCCGTCGTCGAGTCGCGCGAGGACCTCGGTGACGTGCGCTCGCGTGCCGACGTCCCGAACTCCGTCGTCATCGGCGTACACGAACCCGAATTCGCCGTCCGAGTCGAGGCACTCGCCGATGAGCTCTCGATATCGCTCCTCGAAGATGTGAAGGGGGATGCGCTCGGTCGGAAGGAGCACGAGAGGGAGCGGGAACAAGCCGAGCTCGGTCATGTCGGACGGCGGAGCACGGCCCACTGCCAGAAGAAACCACGACCACCGTCTCCGACGCGAACCCCCTCGGTCTCGGCCGCAGCGAGCAACGCAGCGGGCCGGTGGACGAACACCCGGAACGGATTGCGCGTCAACCAGAGCCCGGCATTCAGCGCCCGGACGCCCGCACGAGCCCAGAGCACGTCACGTGGGAAGCTGAGGACGAGCGTTCGTCGAGTGAGCCGGCCGGCGGCAGCGGTCAGAGCGACCCCGTCCGGCGAGCAGCAGACCACACGATTCAAGACGACGATGTCAGCGGGCTCGACGGCATCGGGCTGCTCGAGAACGTCGACGACCCGGAACGACGTTCGGCCCTGCAGCCCTTTCTCGCGTGCGAGCTGGTCGGCATACGGCTCGTACGCGGCGACGAGCTCGACGATCTCGCCCTCCTGGGCGCCCGCGTCGAGAAGCTCTGCCTGGAGGCATCCGATGCCACCTCCTATCTCGACGACACGAGCCCCCTCGACACCGGACTCGACGGCGCTCGCGACCATCTGCCGCTCGAGCTCGTCGAGACCCTTCGTCCGGTAGCGCTCGAGGCTCCGTCGGGCGAAACGCGGCTTGAACATCCTCGCGCACGCCCCGTCTCTGCAGCAGCTCACGCCGGCGACCATAGCGGCGGTCAGGACGAGTGCTCGAGGTGAAGCGCGCACGAGTTGATGCAGTACCGCTTTCCCGTCGGCGCCGGCCCGTCGTCGAACACGTGCCCGAGGTGGCCGCCGCACGTGGCGCACATCACCTCGGTGCGGATCATCCCGTGGCTCGCATCGGTCTCCGTGACGACACTGTCGAGTGCCGAGGGCTCGAAGAAGCTCGGCCAGCCGGTTCCCGAGTCGAACTTCGAGTCGGAGCGGAAGAGCTCGGTTCCGCAGCCGGCACAGCGATAGACCCCGGGCGCGTGCTCGTCCCAGTAGGCCCCTGTGAAGGCCCGCTCGGTCCCCTTCTGGCGCAGGATCGCGTACTGCTCCGGGGAGAGCCGTGCGCGCCATTCGGCGTCGGTGAGCTGCATCTTGGTCTCCATGACCCGAGGGTAGCGCTCCACGCTCAGAGCACGACGAGCGAAAGCGCGAGGAATTGAACCGCCGCGGCCGCGACCACGAGCAGATGGAACACCTCGTGGAACCCGAACGTCGCTGGAAACGGGTTCGGCCAAGTCGTCGCGTACGTCAGCGCACCGACCGTGTAGAGCCCGGCGCCCACGATCAGCAGCACGCCGGCGGCAACGCCGAGTGCCGGGAAGAACTCCGGCAGCGCGATGATCCCGATCCATCCCACACCCAAGTAGGCGATCGCAGAGACCCAGCGTGGCGCGTGGATCCAGCGGAGCTCCAGGACGACGCCGAGAGCCGCCCCGCCCCACACGGACGCGAGCACGACGGCGCGCAGCGCTCCGTCGAAAGCGAGGAGCGCAAAGGGCGTGTACGTCCCGGCGATGAAGACGAAGATCATCGCGTGGTCGAGGCGGCGAGCACGGAGGCGCGCGGCGGCACTCCGCCAGGGAAATCGGTGGTAGAGGGCACTGGCTCCGAACATGGCCGCGAGGGCGATCGCGTAGACCCACACCGCGAACCGCTCGAGGTACCCGTCCGCCAGCGCAACGAGCGCCGCTCCGGCGGCGATCGCCGCGAAGAACGCATACTGGTGGAAGACGCCGCGCAAGCGTGGGACGAGCACGCGCTCCATCGGGCGACTCAGCTCCCTATACCTGCGGAATCCGGGACTCGAGCGCGGAGGCGAGTGCTTCACGCACCGGCTCGAGGTCGACTCGGTCGAGGACGTCCTGGAAGAACCCTCGCACGATGAGGCGCTCCGCCTCGGCGCGAGAGAGCCCTCGGGCCATCAGGTAGAAGAGCTGCTCGCGATCGACCTGTCCGAGCGTCGCGCCGTGCGTGCAGCGGACGTCGTTCGCCATGATCTCGAGCCCTGGGATCGAGTCCGCGTGCGCGGTCTTCGAGAGAAGGAGGTTCCGGTTCTCCTGGTACGCGTTCGTCTTCTGGGCGCCCTCCTCGACACGGATCATCCCGCGCCAGACGGCACTCGCCGTGTCGCGAAGCGCGCCCTTGAAGGCGAAGTCCGAGGTCGTCGAGGGCGCGATGTGCTCCTGGAACGTGTCGTAGTCGAGGTGCTGCTTGCCGTCGGCGAAGTACGCACCCGTGACGCGTGACGTTGCCCCGGGTCCGGCGAGGTCGTTCTGGATCCGGATTTTCCCCTTCGCAGAGCCGAAGCCGCCCGCAACCCAGTCCAGCTCCGCGTCGCGCTCGACCCGGGCGTGGTGGGAGGCGAAGTGCCAAGTGCCACGCGACAGGTTCTGGACCGAGACGTACTCGACCTTCGCCGCGTCCTGGACGACGATCTCGACGGCGGCGTTCGAGTACGCCTCGAGCCCGGGAGACGCGGACGTGTACTCCTCGATCAGGGTGAATCGGCTCCGGGGCTCGGCCACGATCAGCAGTCGCCAGAAGAGCGACCCTCCCTCCGCGGAGTTCGCGATGCGCACGTAGAGCGGCTTCTCGAGCACGACGCCCTGCGGCACGTGGACGAGCAGGCCGTTCCTCCACATAGCGGCGTTGTGAGCCGCGAACTTCTCATCCCAGCCGACGAGCGAATAGAGGAGCTCGTAGTCGTCCGGGAGCGCCTCGAAGCGGACGCCGGCGGGAGCACGCGCGATGTCGATTCCCGCCTCGTCCACGTGCGCAACGCCGGCGGCGTCGAGCTCGAGCAGCGAGGGCGCCGCCCGGCTCTCCGCGGCACCGTTCGCGGTCCACGAGTTCGGGTCGAACCCTGCGAGGTCGGTGAAACGCCAGTGCTCGTCCTTCGTGGTGGGAAGCGGAAGGGCGCGATAGCGCTCGAGGATCTCAGCCCTGTCCACGGGACACCTTGGGTGCGTAGCGCCGGTGCAGGATGAGCACGTTGCCGTCCGGATCCTTGATGAACCCCAGGTGGCAGATACCCGAGTCTTCGATGCCGAGCACTTCGGCGCCCGCGGCCTCCACCTCCGCCACCGCTCGTCCGACGTCCTCGACGCGGAGCGCGAAGCCGGCAGTGTTCGGCTCGAATTCGAGCCCTTGTTCCTCGGGGTTCCAGAATCCGAGCGTGACGTTCGGCGTCTCGAGCTCGCCGTCGTTGACGTCACTCGCGGGCAGCTCGAAGAGGTTTTGGTACCACGCGACCGCGCGGGGAATGTCGCGAGTCGGGATGGTGACGAAGTCGACGCGCTCGACCTGGATCAAGGCGCAGAGCCGTCCGGATACGGCGCGTAGCGACGGTGGAGAAGGATGCGGTTCCCAGCGGGATCGCTGATGCCCGCTCCGTGACAGACGCCGGAGTCCCACATCTCGCCGACTTCGAGACCTGCCGCCTCGAGCTTGGCCTTCGCCCCGGCGACGTCGGGCACGCGCAGGGCGATCGTCGCGGGCGGCAACGGGACGAACTCGTCGTCGTGTGTGTGCGGCGTCATGACCGCGAGCGTGACGTTGCCGACCTCGTACTCGATCCAGTCCTCGGCAGGGGAGTTCGGATTCCGCTCGAGGCCCAGCACCTCCCCGTAGAAGTTGGTGGCCTCGTCCATGTCCGTCACCGGGACACGGATGAAGTCGACGCGCTCCGCCTCGATCACGTCGCCGTGTTCTCCGCGTACGGCGCGTAGCGGCTATGGAGCATGAGATCGTTGCCATCCGGATCGCGGAAGAACGCCATGTGACAGACACCCGAGTCCATCGTCGGACCCGCGAACTGGATCCCTTTCGCCTCCAGCTCGGCCCGAGCGGCCTCCACGTCGTCGACGTGCAGCGCGATGTGCGCATTCCGCTGCGGGGAGAACTCCATCCCGAAGCTCGCAGGCTCCCAGATCCCGAAGCACGTGTCTCCCACCCAGAACTCGGCTTCCGAGTGCTCGTCGGGCCGGAGCCCGAGCATGTCGATGTAGAAGGCCCGAGTTCGCTTCCAATCCGTGGACGGGACGCCGACGAAGTCGAGTCCCGTGACGTCAGCCAACCGAGCCCTCCATCTGGAGCTGGATCAGACGGTTCATCTCGACCGCATACTCGAGCGGAAGCTCCTTCGTGATCGGCTCGACGAAGCCGGAGACGATCATCGCCGAGGCCTCGCCCTCCGAGAGCCCGCGGCTCATGAGGTAGAAGAGCTGCTCCTCGCCGATCTTGGAGACGGTCGCCTCGTGCCCGAGGTCGACCTCGTTCTCGTCGACCTGGATGTACGGATACGTGTCGGAGCGAGACTCCTCGTCGAGGATCAGCGCATCGCACACGACCTTCGACTTCGAGCCGACTGCGCCCTTCGCCACTTGCAGGAGCCCGCGGTAGCCCGCGCGGCCGCCGTCCTTGGAGATCGACTTCGAGGTGATGACCGAAGTCGTCCGCGGAGCGACATGAACCACCTTGCCGCCTGCGTCCTGGTGCTGGCCCTTGCCGCCGAACGCAATCGAGAGCACCTCGCCGTGCGCACGCTCGCCCATGAGCCAGATCGCCGGGTACTTCATCGTCACCTTCGAGCCGAGGTTCCCGTCGACCCACTCCATCGTCGCGTCCTCGTAGGCGACGGCCCGCTTGGTCACGAGGTTGTAGACGTTGTTCGACCAGTTCTGGATCGTCGTATACCTGCAGCGCCCACCACGCTTGACGACGATCTCGACCACGGCCGAGTGCAGCGAGTCTGACGAGTAGATCGGCGCAGTGCAGCCCTCGACGTAGTGCACGTACGCGCCCTCGTCGACGATGATCAGCGTGCGCTCGAACTGGCCCATGTTCTCCGCGTTGATGCGGAAATACGCCTGGAGCGGCATCTCGATCTTGACGCCGGGCGGCACGTAGATGAAGGAGCCGCCGGACCACACGGCGGAGTTGAGCGCGGCGAACTTGTTGTCGTTCTGCGGGATGATCGTCCCCATGTACTGCTTGACGATGTCCTCGTGCTCGCGAAGGCCCGAGTCCATGTCCAGGAAGATGACGCCCTTGGACTCGAGATCGGCCTGAAGCTTGTGGTAGACGACCTCCGACTCGTACTGCGCGCCGACGCCCGCGAGGTACTTCTTCTCCGCCTCGGGGATCCCGAGCTTGTCCCACGTGTCGAGGATCTCGGTGGGAAGATCCTCCCACCGGTCCGCCTGCTTCTCCGTCGGCCTGATGTAGTAGTAGATGTTTTCGAAGTCGATCCCGGAGAGATCGGCGCCCCAGCTCGGCATTGGCCGGGCGAGGAAGTAGTCGAGTGACCTGTGGCGGAACTGGCGCATCCACTCGGGCTCGTTCTTGTGCTCGGCGATGGCCTCGACCACCTCGTGCGAGATCCCCCTCCCGGACTTGAAGAAGTAGTCTTTCGCCGCGTCGGGATTCGAGAACCCGTACTCGTAGTCGGAACGAATCCCCCGTACGACCTCTGTCTCATGAGCGCTCATCAGTCACCTCCGGTGACGCCTGCGGGTGTGAAGGCCTCGTAGCCTTCCGCCTCGAGCTTGTGGGCGAGCTCCGGGCCTCCCTCGGCAACGATACGCCCGTCGACGAAGACGTGCACGAAATCGGGCGTGACGTAATTGAGGATCCGCTGGTAGTGCGTGATCACGATGGCGCCCATCTCCGGGCCGACGAGTGCGTTGACGCCTCTCGCGACGACCTTGAGCGCATCGATGTCGAGGCCCGAGTCGGTCTCGTCGAGCACCGCGATCTTCGGCTTCAGCATGGCCATCTGCAGGATCTCGACACGCTTCTTTTCACCACCGGAGAAACCGTCGTTCAGGTAGCGCGATGCGAGCTCGCGCGGGACCTTCAGCTCCTCCATCGCCGTCAGCAGCTCCGTGCGGAACTCCGGGATCGGCACGGGGTTGTCCTCGCCGCCGTTCGCCGCCTTGCGCTGCGCGTTGATCGCACTACGCAGGAAGCTCGTCACGCTCACGCCGGGAATCGCGTGCGGGTACTGGAAGGCGAGGAAGAGGCCGCGCTGCGAGCGCTCGTCCGCGCCGAGCTCGGTGACGTCCTCGCCGTCGAAGAGGATCTGGCCCTCGGTGATCTCGTAGGCCGGATGCCCCATGAGGGCGTACGCGAGCGTGGACTTGCCGGAGCCGTTCGGCCCCATGATTGCGTGCTTCTCGTTGGACGCGACGACGAGATCGACACCCTTGACGATCTCGGTGCCGTCCTCCAGAGCAACGTGAAGATTCCTGATCTCGAGCTGAGACATACGTAAGAAGGCCTCTCTGAGGAACCAACGGGCGAACCGCCCGCCTGCGCGGATGGTAGCCGGACCCGTTGGGCCGACCAGCCGGTGGTATCGTGCGCTCATGCCATTCGGCATCTCGATCTGGGAGCTCATGATTCTCCTCGTCGTGCTGCTGCTCATCTTCGGCGCGAAGCGTCTTCCGGAGATGGGACGCTCGCTCGGCAAGGGAATGCGCGAGTTCAAGGACTCGGTGACAGGCGTTGAGGAGGCGGTGACGACGACCACACCGACCCCGCCGCCCGCCGAGCTTCCGTCCGCTTCCTCCGAACCGGATGCGCCGTCGAGCGCTTCCGAGGCGGAGGCGGAGCGGGAAACCGTTCACTAGGAACCTCCTCCGATGGTGCGCCGGTGGTTACCGCGCCGCCTCCTCCACGGCGAGGAGGCAACGCTCGTCGAGCACCTCGACGAGCTGCGAACGCGGCTCATCATCGCGCTCGGAGCGATCGTCCCGGCCTTCATCCTCACGTTCGCCTTCCACGAGCGAATCATGCGCTGGCTCACCGGTCCGCTCCCGAACGACCAGAAGCTCGTCACGCTCGGAGTCACGGAGCCGTTCACGACAGCCGTGAAGGTGAGTCTGATCGCGGCACTCGCGATCGCGATTCCGATCATCCTCTGGCAGGCGTGGGCGTTCTTCGCTCCGGCCGTCTCGCCCAACTTCGAGCGCGTCGTCCTCGTGTTCGTCGTGATCGCGACGGCGCTCTTCGCGACGGGGGTCGTGTTCATGTACTACGTCGTCCTCCCGCGTGCGCTCCAGTTCCTCACGGAGTTCGACGCCGAGCTTTACAACAACCAGATCCGAGCGAGCTACTACTACAGCTTCGCCGCCTGGACGCTCCTCGCCGGCGGAATCGCGTTCCTGCTGCCGATCTTCGTCCTCGGACTCGTCCGGCTGCGCATCGTCACGAGCGACCGTCTCCGGAGCAACCGGAGGATCGCGTTCGTCGCACTGCTCTGCTTCGCCATCCTGCTGCCGACGGTCGACCCGGTCTCTCTCGCCTTCGAGGTCGTGCCCCTGGTCCTCCTCTTCGAGGCCTCGATCTGGGTATCCGTGTTCATGGAACGTCGTTGGGACCGGGGCTGGGACGAGGAGTACGCCGAAGCCGACCTTTCGTGACAGTGCGTGCGGCAGACGAGAGCGGCCGGCGCACGTGAGAGTGCTGTCTGCGGACTGGGTAGTGCCAGTGGAGGAGCCGCCGATCCGGCACGGCGCGGTGACGATCACGGACGCCGGGACGATCGCGGCGGTCGGGTCGATCGACGAGCTCGGCGAGGGGGACCATCACGAGAGCGCGGTCATCCTCCCCGGCTTCGTCAATGCTCACAGCCACCTCGAGTACGCGGCCTACGCCGGGTTCGGGGACGGGCTCCCGTTCCCGGACTGGATCGGAACGCACGTCCAGCGGAAATCGCGGATCGATCTCGCGGACATGGAAGCGATCGCACGCCTCGGTGCACTCGAGTGCCTGCGCTCGGGGATCACGACCGTCGGGGACTGCAGCTTCAGCGGGGCCGCAGCGACCGCCTGCGCGGACCTCGGGCTCCGCGGAACGATCTACCTCGAAGTCTTCGGCGAGTCGCCGGAAGCCCTGGGCGAGATCTTCCAGCCGACGGCCGAGCGGATCGCCAAGGCGCTTTCCGACGAGGTCCGCCTCGGCGTCTCGCCGCACGCGCCGTACACGTGCTCACTCGATCTCTACCGCGCATGCGATGGGCTCGAACTCCCCGTCGCCACGCACCTCGCTGAGAGCGAGGCCGAAACCGAGTTCCTCACCACCGGCAAAGGTGCCTGGGAGTCGTTCGCAGACATGCTCGTCCGACCGCCCGGCACCACGGGCATCCGCGCGCTCGCCGAAGCGGATGTCCTGGGTCCGCACGTGCTCGCGGCTCACTGCGTCCAGGCCGACGAGGAGGAGATCGCGATCCTCGCCGACAACGACGTCGCGGTCGCGCACTGCCCCCGGTCGAACGCTGTTCTGGGCTGCGGGGTGGCACCGCTCGAGGCACTTCGAGCAGCCGGTCTCCGCGTCTGCATCGCGACCGACAGCCCCGCCTCGACTCCCTCGTTCGACATGTTCGACGAGATGCGCGCAGCGATCACGGCCGCGCGAGCCAGGGAACGTCGGCCTGATGCGCTCACCGCCGCACAGGCGCTCGAGCTCGCGACCCTCGGCGGTGCCCGTGCGCTCGGCCAGGAGGCCGGCCTCGGATCGATCGCACCCGGCAAGAAGGCGGATCTGACGGTTCTGTCCCTTGCGGACACACCCTTCATCCCATGGGAAGATCCGGTTACGGCGGCGGTTCTCGGAGGCTCTCCGCAGCACGTCGTCGCTACTCTCGTGTCCGGTGAAACCCGCTACGAGAAGGAAGGAGGAGCATGGCTCGAGCTGATCGACGCCGCGCGCAGCGCCCGCGGCCGGCTGCTGTCGCACGCAGACCCGATGTCGTGATCGAGGACACCATGTTCTTCCCGCGCCTTCGCCGGCACGCGAAGTGGATGTTCCTGTTCCTTGCGCTCGCGTTCGGCCTCGGCTTCGTCGCGTTCGGTGTCGGCGCAGGCGGTGTCGGCGTGGGCGACATCTTCCGCGGAAGCGGCGGTGGGAGCGGCGTTCCGTCGATCTCGGACGCCGAGAAGCGAACCCTGGAGGACCCGAGGGACGCAAAGGCCTTCCGCGATCTCGCCACGGCCCAGGCCGCCGCGGGAAACACCGACGAGGCGATCCAGGCGCTCGAAAACCTCGTGAACCTCCGCCCCAAGGATGGAGACGCTCTGCGACAGCTGGCCGCGCAGTACCTCCAGAAACTCGACGAGGCCCAGCGGCGAGCGCAGATCGGGCAGATCCGGGAGGCCTACCTCGCTCCGGGGATCGCAGTCGCGAGCGCGCTCCAGCTCGGGTCGACGCCGCTCGATCCCGACCCGATCTCCAGCGCGATCTCGAGTGCGGTCACCGCGGAGAGCTCGACGTCGTACACCGACGCGCAACAGGCGGCGTCGCAGTACGTCGAGACCTACCGGCGGCTCGCGGCGACGAACCCGAAGGACGCGAGCCTCCAGCTCGAGTACGCACAGCAGGCCGAGTCGGTGGGTGACAGCACGGCCGCCATCGCTGGATACCGGGCGTTCCTGTCGATCCCGAACATCGATCCTGCGCAGCGGGCGGACGTGCAGCGTCGACTGAAGCAGCTCAGCCGGTTCACCACCGGTTAGACCGAGCATCTAGACTCGCGTTCCGTGAGGCTCGCCGTCGTCGTGACCGCCGCGTGCGCGGCCGTGCTGGTGCTGACGCTCACGAGCTGCGGGACCGGCGGCTACTCGACCGACGGGAGCCAGAGCGCCGGCAAGCAGCTGTTTCTCGATGCCAACTGCGGCGCGTGCCATACGCTCGCGGACGCCGGAACGGTCGGGACCATCGGGCCGAACCTCGATGACGCGTTCGCGCAGGCGCGCGAGGCGGGCATGACCTCCGCAACGTTCTCACAGGTCGTGCGCGATCAGATCCTCTTCCCGATCACTCAGACGTCCACGGGCGCGCCCGGCATGCCCGGGCCGGACGAGACGCTGCCCGTGTGCACTGACGCGCGAGATGCCGACGCCTTCTGCGTGGCTGACCAGGATCAGGCGGCGACGGACATCGGGGTCTACGTCGGCGCCGTCGCGGGAACCGGGATCGTGGCCCAACCACCACCGGGAGGCGGATCGACGGACGGAAAGAGCATCTTCGCCGCCAGGTGCGGCAGCTGCCACACGCTCGCCGACGCGGGAACCTCAGGCAATGTCGGGCCGAACCTCGATGACTCGCAGCCCCCGAAAGAGCTCGTCGTCGATCGCGTAACCAACGGGAAGGGCGGAATGCCGCCGTTCAAGGATTCACTCGACGCGGCACAGATCGAGGCCGTCGCCGACTACGTCGCCTCGACAGCGGGACAGTAGGAACAGCTAGACGTCCGTCAGCTCGGCCTCGGCTTCGAGGTCGACCACGACGTGCGTGACCGGCACGTCGTACCGAGCGCGAACGGCGTCCGGCACTCCGCGCACGAGCCAGTTCGACCGACCTTCCGGGTGGGTCGAGATGACGATCTCGTCGGGGCGAAACGTCCGAACAGCATCTTCGACGGCAACGAGCGGGTCCCCGTCTCCGATCTCCCCGCGAGCTTCGATGCCGACGGAGGCGAGACGCTCCAGGGTCGTACTCAGTCGCGCCTGCGCCTTTGCGCGAGCCGGATCCTCGTCCGACGTCCACGTCTTGAGACGGGTGTTGAGCGCCGGGCACACGACGAAGAACTCGGTCTTCGACTCGAGCGCCCGGATGCTGATCGCGCTGATGAGCTCCTCGCCGCCGACGGTCTCGTTGGCGACGACCAGGATTCGCCGCTCGTCGGGTGCCCCGACGTGCTCGACGTGCTTGCGGTCCGGCGCGGGGCCACGCTGACGGAGGTAGGCGCCGACCGCCGCGCCGGTGAGGATCAGGAACACGACGAACCCAAGGAGCGTGTCGATCGCCGAGGCGAGGACGATCAGCGCAAACGCGCCGATCGTGATCAGCAGGAACCGGAAGGCCGCGGCTTCGCTACGAAACGGACTCTCCACGGCGCGCTCGCTTCCCTAGAGGAGGTAGACGGTCGCGTAGACCACGATCCACATCACGTCGACGAAGTGCCAGTAGATCCCCGGAAGCTCGACGCCGTGATGATGCTCCGGCGTGAAGTGGCCGCGAAAGCCGCGGATGATGACCATCAGAAGGAGGCTGAGCCCGACGAAGACGTGGGCTCCGTGGAGCCCCGTCAGCCCGAAGAAGACCGATGCGAAGGCACCGTCCCCGGTGTTGAACCCGACGTTGAGGTACTCGACGACCTGGGTCAGGAGGAACGCAAGCCCCATGAGGAAGGTCAAAACCATCCCGGCCAGGAAGCCCGTGCGTTCTCCACGCTTGATCGACTGCAGGGCCCAGTGCATCGTGAAGCTCGAGGTCACCAGGATCGCGGTGTTGACACCGGCCACGAACACCGGGAAGTGGTACCCCTCGGGTGGCCACTCGGCCGATGCGCTCGGGTTCACGACTCGCACGAAGAAGTAGGCGGCGAAGAACGAGCCGAAGAGCATGATCTCCGACCCGATGAACATGAGCATCCCGAGCGTGCGCGCATCGACCCGCGAGCTCTGATTGGCCTCGGGCGGCCCGTGATGCTCGTGGAGCGCCTCGGCGTGGACCGTCACGAGGGTGCCTCGACCGGTGACTCGGCGACAACGTGATCGACGAGAAGACCGCTCTCCGAGCGGAGGCGCCCGACGAGATCGCGACGGAGCCACCCCGACCGCTCACCCGGGAACGTCGAGACGATGATCTCGTCCGTTCGCTCGTCCTCGATCGCCTCCATCGCCGCGGTGAAGGGGTCCGGGTGCGCGATCTGTCCGTGCAGGTCGAGGCCCTCGGAGCGGAGGATCGACAACGCGGCGCGGAGGCGGCGCTCGGCCTCCGGATGCTCGCCCTTCGTCGGATCGCTCTGCGGGCAGACGATGAGGAAGCTGGCGGTGCCCTCACGCGCTCGGGCCCGAATCCGATCGAGGAGCGCGTCCCCGAGAACGGTCTCGTTCGCCAGTACGAGAACATTCGCTCCCGCACGGATGGCGACGTCCGAGACGACATGCTCGACGGGCCTCCCCTTCGCTGCCTTCCGGATCTCCTCGACGAGGTTCCTGCGAAGCCAGCCCGACGTGGTTTCGGGATGTGTCGAGACGA
>DATIBA010000186.1:0-2498 GCA_035457765.1 Gaiellaceae bacterium | reverse complement strand
ATGGCCCGCTCCGCCGGCTCCGCGATCCAGCTCGTCGCGAAAGACGGCGAGCACGGCGTGCTGCGGCTCCCCTCGGGCGAGCTGCGCCGCGTGCTCCTCGCGTGCCGTGCGACCGTCGGTCAGGTCGGCAACACGGAGCATGCGAACCAGGCGAGCGGCAAGGCCGGTCGGAGCCGCTGGCTCGGCAAGCGGCCGACCGTGCGTGGCTCGGCCATGAACCCGGTCGACCATCCGCACGGCGGCGGTGAGGGCAAGACGAAGGGTGGCCGGCATCCGGTCACGCCGTGGGGCGTACCCACGCTCGGCAAGCGCACGCGGCGCAAGCACAAGGAATCCGACAAGCTGATCGTCCGCGGCCGGCGCCGCGGCAAGGAGAGGAAGCGCTAGCACATGTCGAGGTCATCGAAGAAGGGGCCTTTCGTCGCGGACCGGCTCATGAGCCGGATCGAGGCCATGAACGCCTCCGGAGAGAAGCGAATGATCCGCACCTGGTCGCGCGCGTCCACGATCTTCCCCGACATGGTCGGGCACACGATCGCGGTCCACGACGGCCGCAAGCACGTGCCGGTGTTCGTGACGGAACAGATGGTCGGGCACAAACTCGGCGAGTTCGCTCCGACCCGGACGTTCCGTGGCCATTCCGGGGATCGGCAGACACAGGTGAAGAGGAAGTGATGGCGACTCGAGACGACGGCACGAAGGTTCGCGCCCAGGCGAAGTGGGTCCGGACGTCTGCGCGAAAGGCGAGGCTCGTCCTCGACCACATCCGCGGGCGGAGCGTTCCGGAGGCTCGCACCATCCTCGCCTTCACACCCAGGGCCGCGGCGACGGACATCGAGAAGGTTCTGCGCTCGGCAGTGGCGAACGCCGAGGCGAATCACGGGCTCGACGGCGACGACCTCGTGGTCGAGTCGGCATATGCCGACGAGGGCCCGACGCTCAAGCGCTGGAAGCCGCGTGCCCGTGGTCGCGTCAACAGGATTCGCAAGCGAACGTGCCACGTCACGCTCGTGCTCGCTGAGGTTGAGCAGCCGGCAACACGGCGTCGCCCGAGGAGGCGCGCAGAGACGCCGGCATCGGACGAGGCAGCAGGCGCTGTCGAGCCGACCGCACGGCGCAGGAAGAAGAAGGAGGCGGCCGTCTGATGGGCCAGAAAGTGCATCCCGGCGGGTTTCGCGTAGGCGTCATTCACGACTGGAAGTCGAACTGGTGGACCGGGAAGGCGGAGTTCTCCGAGTACCTGCTCGAGGACGTCCGCATTCGCAAGCACATCCTCCGCAAGCTCTCGCACGCGGGGCTGTCCGACATCCTGATTCGAAAGGACAAGCAGCGGATTACGGTCGACATCTACACCGCGCGGCCGGGCATCGTGATCGGCAAGTCGGGCGTCGAGGTCGACGCGCTTCGACGCGAGCTGCACGCCATCACGAAGAAGAACGTCCACATCAACATCAACGAGATCAAGAGGCCCGAGCTCGACGCGAAGCTCGTGGCGCAGTCGATCTCGGAACAGCTCGAGAACCGGGTCAGCTTCCGTCGTGCGATGAAGAGATCGCTCGCCTCGGCGATGCGCTCGGGCGCCCAGGGGATCAAGATCACCGCGGCGGGACGCCTCGGTGGCGGGGAGATGAGCCGTCGCGAGATGTACTCCGAGGGTCGTGTGCCGTTGCACACGATCCGTGCGGACATCGACTACGGTCAGGCGGAGGCGAGCACGACCTTCGGCAAGATCGGCGTCAAGGTCTGGATCAACAAGGGCGAGATCATGCCCGAGGGCTACGAGGCACCCGGTGCCCGAGACGGTCGCCTCGGAGACCAGGATCAGGCGAGGCGGCGACGAGGCGCGTCGTCCGAAGGTCTCGGCGCATCCCGTGAGGGCCGCGGTCGCGCAGTCGACCGGGAGGGCCTCGGTCTCGCACCGCGCAGAAAGCGCGGCCAGCGCCCGGGTGGAGGCCGTCCCGGGCAGCGCCCGCGCAGGGAGCCGAGCGCGGAACCGGTCGCCGAGGCCGAGGCGCCCGTCGTGGAGCCGGAGACGCAAGCCGAGGTCGCTCCCGAGGCAAGCCCGGAGACGGCACCCGAGGTGAGTCCCGAGACCGAGGGCGACAGTTGATGGCGGTCAACTCACTCATATCTCGCGAGCCCATGCGCGCTGCAACGTGTCGCATCGCCGCGTTCTCGGTCGCACCCGTACCTTCCGGGTACGAGCGTTCCCCGCGTCCTTGCGCTGCTCGCGTTTCGCGGCCTGCGCCCGCGACCTCCTCGCAAGGTGACCGCTGATGCTAATGCCCCGCAAGACGAAGTTCCGCCGGCACCATCGTGGTCGCCGAGCCGGGACCTCCAAAGGCCAGACCACGGTACAGTTCGGCGACTTCGGGCTGAAGGCGCTCGAGGCCGGCTGGGTCACGAACCGCCAGATCGAGGCTGCCCGCATCGCGGCTACGAGGAAGATCCGCAGGACGGGGAAGGTCTGGATCAACCTCTTTCCGGACAAGCCGTTC
>DATIBA010000185.1:0-3210 GCA_035457765.1 Gaiellaceae bacterium | reverse complement strand
CGCGCCATCTACATCCAGTACAAGAGCCTCTTCGACCGAGCTCCGGCGGCGACCCTGGCGCTACTCCTCGTAGCGTTGACCGCGCTGGCACTCGTCGTGGAGTACCGGACGCGGCGACGCGGCCGCCTCTATCGCGCCGGCCCCGGGGCGCAGCGGCAACCGCCGCTCGTCCGGCTCGGACGATGGAAGGTCGCCGCGCTCGCCTACTGCACCCTGGTTGTGGGGCTCTTCCTCGTCCTGCCCGCGGGTGTGCTCGGATACTGGCTGGCGCGCGGCGTCTCCAACGAGCGTGGGCTCGGCATCCCGTGGAGCGAGGCTGCGAACTCCCTGACGGCTTCCGGGCTCGCCGCGGCGGCGGCCGTCGGTGCGGCGATCCCCGTGGCGACCCTTGCGCTTCGCTATCCATCGCGGTCGTCGCGGGCGCTCGAGCGGTTGTCGTACGCCGGCAACGCGCTTCCAGGACTCGTCATTGCCCTCTCGCTCGTCTTCTTCGCGGCCCGCTACGCCTCGCCCGTCTATCAGACGATCGGGCTTCTCGTCTTCGCGTACGTCGTGCGCTTCTTCCCGCAAGGGCTCTCGGGCGTCGAGTCGGCTCTCGAGCGCGTCAGCCCTCGGTACGAAGAAGCCGCTCGGAGCCTCGGCCACGGCCCACTTCGAACAACTGCCCTCGTCACGGTGCCCCTCATGCGCCCCGGTCTCCTCGCTGGCGCGGCGCTCGTCTTCCTCTCGGCGATGAAGGAGCTGCCGGCAACGCTTCTCTTGCGACCGATTGGATTCGAGACGCTGGCCACGGACATCTGGGGCCTGACACAGGTCGGCGCGTACTCAGGGGCAGCGATGCCCGCACTCGTGCTCATCGTCGTGTCGGCACCGGTGCTCTACCTCGTCTCGTCGCCGCGCCGCTTCGAATCGGGCGCCGCCGGGTAGATTTGGCATATGGCGCAGCCGCACGGCCACTCCGTCGACGAGTACCTGGAGACGATCTACTTCCTCGCGTTCCCGATCGGGGAGTACCGGCCTTCGACCGGATCGACGGCGATCGCCTCCCGGGTCGCCGAGATGCTCGGCGTGTCTCGCGCCTCCGCGGGCGAGATGCTCAAGCGCCTCGAGGCCGACGGGCTCGTGGAGCGGGGCGAGCAGAAGGAGGCGATCCTCACCGAGGCCGGGACCGAGCGCGCGAAGCGCGTCGTTCGCAAGCACCGGATCATCGAGCGGTTCCTGACCGATTTCATGGGCTACACGGCCGCTGAGTCCCATGTCTACGCGGACGAGCTCGGCGACACGTTCACGGACGAGATGATCGAGCGGATGAACGAGCGCCTCGGCCACCCGGACAGGTGCCCTCACGGCTGGCCCGTGGAGCCGGAAGTCGAGCAGGCCGAGAACGCAGAACTCGTCACGCTTGCCGAGCTCGACCCCGGGCAGCCGGCGAAGATCGTACGCCTCGCCGAGCACGACGGGGAGCTCCTGCACTGGTTCTACGACGAAGGACTCGCGCCGGGCACGCCAGTCGAGGTCCGCGCCGCTCGTCCGGCAGCGGGGCAGCTCGACGTGAGCGTGAGCGGGGCCGACCGCTCGATCGCCGAGAAAGCCGCGCTCGGCATCTACGTTCGCGCCGCGTGACCGGGCCGGTTGCGCGGCCGCAACCCATGAGGGCCCCGCGCGAGCCCGCCCCCTCCTCTTAGGGAACTCTTAGAGACGTCACAGGTCGCTTTCACGCGGGCGCGCTTTGATCGGTGTGCGCATTCGACGGGGGGACGTTCCCTCCGCCCTCCAACCGAAGGCCCGCGGCGCGGGCCTTCGGCCTGTCAGAAGCTCTAGACGGGCGTCTCGGTCAGGAGACCTGCTGCGGCACGCAATGCGTCGGCCTTGTCGGTCCGCTCCCAGGTGAAGTCCCGGTCGTCACGGCCGAAGTGGCCGTACGCGGCGGTCTTCGCGTAGATCGGCCGCGTGAGGTCGAGATCGCGGATGATCGCGCCGGGCCGGAGGTCGAAGTGCTCGGAGACGAGCCTCTCGATCGTCGCGAGCGGAACCGTTTCGGTGCCGAAGCAATCGACGTTGACGCTCATCGGGTGCGCGACGCCGATTGCATACGCGACCTGGAGCTGGCACCGATCGGCAAGACCGGCCGCCACGATGTTCTTGGCCGCGTAGCGGGCCGCATACGCAGCCGAACGGTCGACCTTCGTCGGGTCCTTGCCCGAGAAGGCACCGCCGCCATGCGGGGCAGCTCCACCGTACGTGTCGACGACGATCTTGCGCCCCGTCAGCCCCGTATCGCCCATGGGGCCGCCGATGACGAACTTCCCCGTGGGGTTCACGTACAGGAAGTCCTTCGTCGCGAGCTTTGCGGTGTCGATGAGATCGCGAAAGTCCGAGTGCAGGATCGGCTCGACGACGTGCTCGAGGAGATCCGGCTTCATCAGCGTCTCGACGTCGAGGCCGTCGCGATGCTGGGTCGAGATCAGCACGCGCTCGATCTCGATCGGCCGCTGGATCCCATGCTCGTCGACCTCGTAGCGAACCGTCACCTGCGACTTGCCGTCCGGCCTCAGGTACGGAAGCACGTTGGCCTTGCGCACTTCGGCGAGGCGCTTCGACAGCCGATGTGCGACGAGGATCGGGAGCGGCATGAGCGCCTCCGTCTCGCGGGTCGCGTAGCCGAACATCATCCCCTGGTCGCCCGCTCCCAGGAGGTCGATCGGATCGTTGTCTCCGTGCTGCGCCTCGTACGACTCGTCCACCCCACGCGCGATGTCGACGGACTGCTCGTCGATCGCGACGACGACGCCGCAGGTCTCGGCGTCGAAGCCGTACTTCGCCCGCGTGTAGCCGATCTCGGCAATTCGCTGGCGCACCACCTCGCGCACGTCGACCCACGTATCGGTCGTCATCTCGCCCGCGACGACGACGAGGCCGGTCGTGATGAGCGTCTCGCACGCGACCCTCCCTTTCGGATCGTCGGCGAGGACTGCATCGAGGACGGAGTCGGAGATCTGGTCTGCGACCTTGTCCGGATGTCCTTCGGTCACCGACTCGGACGTGAACGAGAAGGAGCGCACGGCCATGGGGCGGAAGGCTACCGGCTGACGGGGTCGGACCCAGGGCACGTCCACTGGCGCCACTGGGCACGCACGGGAACACCTGTTGTCCGCGACGGAGCGACCTCACAGGCTAGGGCCGGGGTCCGACCGCTTACCCGATGCGCTA
>DATIBA010000184.1:0-5031 GCA_035457765.1 Gaiellaceae bacterium | reverse complement strand
CATTCAGCGACCGCCGAGGTCGGAGCGGAGATCCTCGCCGAGCGTGGAACTGCCGCCGACGCGGTCGTCGCGATGGCTCTCGCCTCCTGCGTCGCCGAGAGCGTCTACAGCGGCCTGCTCGCAGGGTGTCATGCGATCTGCTTCGACGGGTCGGGCGTAATGAACCTGGACGGCTTCGCCACAGTACCGTCGCAGCGCGGCGAGCTCGTGGAGCTTCCGATCGCCTTCGGCAGGGAGCTCGTCGTGTACTCGATCGGGCCCGCCTCGTGCGCCGTCCCCGGTCTCCCGGCAGCCCTCGGAGAGCTCTGGGAGCGCCAGGGCCGGCTTCCGTGGAAACGGCTCGTCGAGCCGGCGCTCGACCTCGCTCGGCGAGGTGTGCCGTTGCCCGAGATGCACTCCCATTCCCTCGAGATGCTCGGCGACCTCTACTCCCTCGGGAGAGGCGCGGACCTCTTCGTGCGCGAAGGGAGGATGCTTCGCGAGGGCGAGACCCTCGAGCAACCCGGGCTCGTGCAGGCCCTCGAGATGCTCTCGGAGGAGGGTGCCGCGACGGCGTACCGCGGCTCGTTCGCGGAAGCACTCCTTCGCGTCGACGGGGTCGTGCTAACCGCCGAGGACCTGCGCAACTATCGGGCGCGCTGGGTCGACGCCGTGCTGGTCGACTTCCGCGGGTGTCGTGTCGCGACCCGCGCCGGTCTCTCGGGCGTGCCCGAGCTCCTGCCGCGTCTTCCACGCCTCGCTGAGCTCTCCGAGACGGAGCGTGTCCTCACGCTCGTCTCCGCGCTTCAGACTTCCGAAGCCGGCGGCGAGCACACGACGAACATGGTGGCGGTCGACGGGCACGGTCGCGCATGCGTGATGACGCACTCACTCGGCGTGGGAGCCGGCGTGTGGCTCCCCGATCTCGATGTGCAGCTGAACAACCTCCTCGGCGAGTCCGACATCGCTCATGGCGATCCACGGCCGGGCGACCATATGGAAAGCCGCATGGCGCCGAGTCTCGCGTTCGACGGCGACGGCCTCGCGCTCGCGATCGGGTCCGCGGGCGCCACCCGGCTGCGGACGGCTCTTGCGACCGTGCTGGCGGGAGTGCTCGACGAGGGTCTCGACCCCGAGACGGCCGTTGCGCGACCGCGCGTCCACCCGACCCTCGACGTCGTCGATGCCGAGCCCGGCGTCGACGAGCGAGCGCTTCGAGACCTCGAGAGCCGCGGGCGCACGGTCAGGCGTTGGGAACGTTTCCACCACTACTTCGGCGGCGTGAGCTGTGTCGGCCGTGCCGGCGCGGCTGGGGATCCTCGGCGAAGCGGCGCCGCGATCGTGCTGTAGGCCGATCCTCGACGGCGCTTCGCTCCGAGTCACGCGGTCCCTTCCGCTACTTGAGGAGCAGCTTGTCGATGCGTCGCGACGCGATCGCCGTCCCGGCGAGACCCAGGGCCGAGAGGTACGCGACGTTGACGAGTTGGAACGCCCCGACAGTGCCCGTGGTCAGAGACCGTACGAGTTCGATCCCGTGGTACAGCGGCAGGCAGCGGACGACCCACTCGAGCACCTCCGGATAGACCGAGATCGGGTAGAAGGTCGCCGAGAACATGAACATCGGCAGCATGATCAGCTGAATCAGGTCGAAGTCCTTCCAGTTGCGCATCCACGTCACGGCCGCGATGCCCGCACCCGCGAAGCCGAAGCCGATGACGAAGCACGCCGGAAGCGCGAGGAGTGCCCACCACGACCCGACGAGGCCGAGCAGCGCGATCACGACGAGGAAGGCCGCCGAATAGAGCATCGCCCGCACGACGGCCCAGATCGTCTCTCCCACGGCGACGTCCTTCGGCCCGATCGGAGTCGCGAGGATCGAGTCGTAGACCTTGGCATAGCGCAGCTTCCAGAACACGTTCGTCGCGTCGTAGAACGCCCCGTTCATCGCCGAGGAGGCGAGGAGGGCGGGTGCCACGAACGCGGCGTACTCGAGCGTCTCCCCTCCCCAGGTGACGTCCCCGATGAACCGCTCGAGCGGGTACACGAAGAAGAAGAGGTAGAAGAGGGGCTCGAAGAACCCGGAGAAGATCATCAGCCACGTCCGTCGGTAGACCATCGCGTTTCGCTCGACGATCAGCAGGCCGCCGAAGGTCGGTCGCGCCGGCATGACCGGCCGAGTGGAGGCGACAAGCTCGGTCATACGACGAGCCTCCGGCGGTACGTCGTGCGCGCGAGTGCGAAACCAACGGCGCAGACGACGAGCAGGTAGCCGAGGTGCGCCAGGGCGCTCCAGAGCTGGACGTCGCCGAGGGTCAGGTCACGGCACAGGGTCACGCCGTGCCAAAGAGGCGTGAGGTACGCGATCACCTCGAGCGGCGCCGGGAGATTCGCGATCGGGAAGAAGGTGCCCGAGAAGAGGAACATCGGCAGGATCAGGAAGCGGAAGATCGCGACGAACGACGCCTCGGACTCGGAGTGTGCCGCCCAGGCGGCGATCGGGAGCGAGAACGACAGCCCAACGAGCACGGTGACCGGAATCGCGAGGATCGCCGTGGGCGACGCGATCGCACCGAACGCGGCGATCACGCCGAGGTAGACCGTCGCGGTCATGAGGATCCGGCCTGCGATGAACGCCTGGTGGCCGAGAAGGACGTCACCTGCCCGGAGCGGCGTCGCGAGCATCGCGTGGTACTGCCGATCCCACTTGATCGCCGAGAGGACCGGCCAGCTCGACTCGAAGGTGGCGAGCTGCATCGCCGTCGCCGCCATGAGCCCCGGAGCGACGAACTCCAGGTACGAGATGCCCTCGGCGAGGTCGGTCGACCGATCGACGAACACCCCGAGCCCCACCCCGAGCGCGAGCAGGTACACGATTGGCGTGACGACGCTCGTGACGGCCGTCCCGCGCCAGACGCGCCTGTACTGCGTCAGGAAGAACTCGAGAGGCCGAGCGGCGAGCGTCAGGGACGTCACTCGACGAGGCTCCGCCCGGTGAGGTGTAGGAACACGTCCTCGAGCGTGCTCCTGCGAACGAGAACGCTCTCGGGGGTGAGCCCGCGCTCGTGGATCCCGTGCGAGGCGGCGTCGCCGTCGTCGGTGTACAGCAGCACCCGGTCCGGCAGAGACTCGACGCGGCTGGCGAGCCCGTCCGTCCAGTAGCCGAAGTCGTCCGGCCGGTGACCGTCGTCGAAGCGAAGCTCGACGACCTCGCGTGTCGAGTACCGCTCGATCAGGTCCCGGGGCGATCCCTCGGCGACGATCCTCCCCTTGTCCATGACGACGAGCCGATCGCAGAGCTGCTCGGCCTCGTCCATGTAGTGCGTCGTCAGGAGCAGGGTCACTCCCTCTCGTTTGAGCCGGTAGAGGCGATCCCAGACGACGTGCCGCGCTTGAGGGTCGAGTCCCGTCGTCGGCTCGTCGAGCAGCATGACCTCCGGGTTGTTGACGAGCGACCGCGCGATGGTCAGCCGTCGTTTCATGCCCCCGGAAAGCGGCTCGACCTTGTCGTCGGCGCGCTCGGTGAGCTCGACGAACTCGAGGAGCTCGTCGGCGCGCATACCGAGGTCCTTGCGCGGGAGCCCGAAGTAGCGACCGTAGATGACGATGTTCTCGCGGACGGTCAGCTCCATGTCGAGCGTGTCCTGCTGCGGTACGACTCCCAGGCGGGCTCGGATCTCGACGCCGTCGCGCGCCGGGTCGAGGCCGAAGACGCTCAGGCTTCCGTCACTGACCGGGGAGACGCACCCGATCATGCGCATCGTGGACGTCTTCCCGGCCCCGTTCGGGCCCAGGAAGCCGAACGCCTCGCCCCGCTGGAGGTCGAAGTCGATCGCATCGACCGCGGTGAAGTCGCCGAAGCGCTTGACGAGTTTTCTGGCCTGGATGAGAGGGTGTCCGTTGGGGCCTGCCACGGCTCTCAACGTTAGAGATTCCAGGTGGGTCGGACGCTAAGACCCCGGTCTCTTCGCGGCCCGCGTCGCCTCGACGTCGCGGGCGATCTGCTCCACGAGCGCTTCCTCGGACTCGAACACGGCCTCGTCGCGGAGGCGTTCCCACAGCTCGACCAGCAGGCGCTGGCCGTACAGGTCGCCCTCGTAGTCCAGCAGGTAGGGCTCGATGCGGCGCTCGCTTCCGCCGTAGTGCGGGTTCGTGCCGATGGAGACGGCAGCGCGGTGCCCGTGTGCGGCGCCCGCGTAGATGCCGTAGCGTGGACAGGCGAGATCCGGCGCGAGCCGCAGATTCGCCGTCGGGTAGCCGAGCGTCCCACCCCGTTGATCACCCGCTACGACGACGCCGTCGAGCTCGTACGGCCGGCCCAGCATCGCTGCCGCGCTGCTGACGTCTCCTTCTGCGAGCGACGCTCGTATGGCGGTCGACGACACGCCCTCGATCCTCGGAGGGATCACCACCTCGAAGCCGAGACTCTTGAGCAGCGCCGTGTCGCCCGAGCGCCGGACACCGAACCGGAAGTCCTCGCCTGCTACGACGCGCTCCGCGCCGATCGCGCGAACGTAGAGCTCCGCGAACGACTCGGGCGCCAGCCGCTGGAGCTCGGGCGTGAACGACGCGACGATGACGGTCTCGACCCCCGCTTCGTCGAGCAGCTCGAGGCGGCGCTCGGGCGTCGTCAGGAGCTCGACCTTGTTCCCGAGGGCAATGCGGGGATGCGGGTCGAACGTGATGACCGTGCACTCGAGACCGGTCTCTCGGAGGGCCCGGAGGACGGAGAGATGACCCAGGTGCACACCGTCGAAGCTTCCGATCGCGACAGCGCGACGTGACGGCTCGAGCTTCGACGGGTCGTCGACGACTTTCAAGCGATCCTCGCGAGTGCGTCTTCCGGCGAGATGATCACTTCGGCATCGGCCTCTTCGACGGAGAACGGCCCGATCTCGGTCCGGCGCAGCGTCCGGCAGTGCCCTCCCAGGGCTTCCGCGAGCGCGCGCACGTAGGTGCCCGAAGACACGTGAACCCGGAGCCGGGCAACTCCGCTCTCGTAGTGCTCGAGTCGAATCTCCAGTACACGCATCGAGCGCACGGGCATGGTCACTG
>DATIBA010000183.1:0-16650 GCA_035457765.1 Gaiellaceae bacterium | reverse complement strand
CGCCTATTGAACTCGGCCACGTCTTCTGTTATTAACGTGACCACTACCTCGTTCGGGGGAACCGTTCGAGGGCACTGGGGAGAGGGTTTAGATGCGGCTAGACGCGGCCTGTAGGGCCCGCATGGCGGATGCCGGGACCGGCGGTCCCGATCGACGCTGCTCATGGGCGGCCCCGCGCTACGTGGACACGCCCAGGCGTCGTCCGCGGCGTCTCACGACCCTCTGCCGACGGCGGGGGCGCCGGCTCGGCGTCCTCGAAAACGGAGGCTCGACTCGGCTGGGAGGTCTCGAGACATGATGCGTTGGATCGTTGGGGTGAGCCTGAAGTTCAGGCTCCTGGTCGTCGCCCTCGCTACGGCGACGCTCGTCGTCGGCGTCTCGCAGCTCCGCGACATGCCGGTCGACGTCCTGCCGGAGTTCGTTCCGCCGACCGTCGAGATCCAGACCGAGGCACTCGGGCTCTCGGCGGCGGAGGTGGAGCAGCTCATCACGGTTCCGATGGAGCAGGACCTGCTCGTCGGTGTCGCGTTCCTCGACGACATCCGGTCCGAGTCGCTTCCGGGTTTGTCGCGGATCTTCCTCGTGTTCGAGCCGGGCACGGACCTCTACCGGGCGCGGCAGGTCGTCGCCGAGCGGATGACGCAGGCGCACGCGCTGCCGAACGTCTCGAAGCCGCCGCAAATGCTCCAGCCGCTCTCGTCGACGAACCGCGTCATGATCGTCGGCGCGTCGACGAAGAACCTCTCGCCGATCGAGATGGGCGTCCTCGCGCGGTGGACGATCGCGCCGCGCCTCATCGGCGTCGAGGGTGTCGCCAACGTCTCGGTCTGGGGCTTCCGCGACAGGCAGCTGCAGGTTCAGGTCGACCCCGAGCGGCTCCGCGCTCAGGACGTCGGGCTGGTGCAGGTCATCGAGAGCACTGGCAACGCGCTCTGGTTCTCGCCGCTGACGTTCGTCGAGGCGTCGACTCCGGGCACCGGCGGATTCATCGACACGCCGAACCAGCGCCTCGGGATCCAGCACCTCTCGCCGATCAACTCTGCGGAAGACCTCGCGAAGGTGAGGCTCCAGGACACCGGCGCGAGGAATCTGACGCTTGGTGACGTGGCGTCGGTGGTCGAGGATCACCAGCCGCTCATCGGCGACGCCAACGTCTCGGGTGGTGACGGCGATCTCCTGTTCGTCGTCGAGAAGCTTCCAGAGGCGAACACGCTCGAAGTGACAAAGGGGCTTGAGTCGACGATCGCTTCGATGGCGCCCGGGCTTGCCGGTGTCGAGCTCGACACGAACGTCTACCGGCCCGCGTCGTTCATCGACACCGCGATCGAGAACCTCACACTCGCGCTCATCGTCGGCGGCGTGCTGCTCGCGCTCGTCCTCGGGACGTTCTTCTTCCGGTTCCGAGCGGCTTTGATCGCGCTCGTCGTGATCCCGATCTCGCTCGTCGCGGCTGCCCTCGTCCTGTGGCTGCTCGGGACGACGATGAACGCGATCATCCTGGTCGGCCTCATCGCGGCGCTCGCGTTCGCGATCGACGACGGAGTCATCGGCGTCGAGAACGTCGCCCGACGACTTCGCGAGCACGGCCAGAAGCCGAACGGCAAGTCCACCACCGCGGTGATCTTCGACGCGACGCTCGAGTCGCGCGGAGTGACCACGTACGCGACGCTGGTCGTGGCGCTGGCCGTGCTGCCGGTGTTCTTCCTGAACGGCCTGGCCGGATCATTCTTCCCCGATCTGGCCGGGGCCTTCCTGCTCGCTCTGCTCGCCTCGATGGTGGTCGCGATGACCGTCACCCCGGCGCTCGCGATCTTGCTCTTGCCGCGAGTCTCGTTCGAGCGGGAATCCCCAGTCGCCGGCTGGTTGCACCGAGGCTACGCGTCCGCTCTGGCGTGGGTCGTGCACCGGCCACGCTGGGCGTACCTGGCAGCGGGCGCGTTCGTGGTTGCCGCGTGCGCATCGCTGCCGTTCATGTCCACGTCCCTGCTGCCGACGTTCAAGGAGGAGCAGCTCCTCATCCGTTGGGACGGCGCCCCCGGGACGTCGCTCCCGGAGATGAACCGCATCACGGCGCTGGCGAGTCGCGAGCTGCGCTCGGTCGAGGGCGTCGCCGACGTCGGTGCGCACGTCGGACGCGCGGTCGGATCGGACCTCTCCGCCAACGCCAACACGGCGGAGATGTGGGTCTCGATCGACACGTCGGCTGACTACGACGCGACCGTCGCGGCGATCAAGGACGTCGCGAGCGGGTATCCGGGGCTCTCCCAGAGCATTCAGGCGTTCTCGAACGAGCGCGCGAAAGCTGTGCTCTCCGACACGGGCACGACACGTGACGTGGTCGTCCGCCTCTACGGCGAGGACCCTGACGTCCTCCGCACTCAGGCCGAGAGGGTGAAGGGGGTCATCGGAGGAGTCGACGGTATCGCCGACGCCAGCGTCGATTTCCCGGTAACCGAGCCGACGGTCGAGGTCGAGGTGGATCTGGCCAAAGCGGATGCGAAGGGGATCAAGCCCGGAGACGTCCGCCGCGCGGCTGCCACCCTGCTGGGCGGGATCAACGTCGGCAACCTCTTCGAGCAGCAGAAGGTGTTCGAGGTGGTCGTCTGGGGCACGCCGGAAACCCGCAACAGCCTGTCGAGCATCCAACAACTGTTGATCGAGACGCCCGACGGCCGTCGCGTTCGCCTCGGGGACGTGGCGGACGTGCGCATCGCAGCTGACCCGACGGTCGTCGAGCGTCATGCAGTCTCCCGCTACCTCGACATCGGAGCGACCGTGAGCGGGCGTGACCGCGACTCGGTCGTCCAGGACGTCGAAAGCCGGCTTGCCGAGATGCAGTTCCCGATCGAGTACACGACCGACGTACTCGCAGAGAGCGGCCAGCCCACGGGCCGGTTGATCGGCCTCGCGATCGGCGCTCTCGTCGGGATCTTCCTGCTGTTGCAGGCGTGCTTCGGGAGCTGGCGACTGGCGACGCTGTGCTTCCTCAGCTTCCCGGCTGCCGTGACGGGCGCCGTGCTCACCGTCGCGATCGTCGACGGTGGCGCGCTCACGTTCGGGTCGGCGATCGCGATCTTCGCGGTGCTGGGGATCGCGGTCCGAAACGGCATGTTGCTCATCGAGCGGCTCCGCCAGCTCCAACGCGACGAGCCCTTCGGCCCGGAGCTCGTTCTGCGCGGAGCGGGGGAACGGGTCGGGCCGGTGTTGATGACGGCGCTCGCGAGTTCGCTCGCCCTCATGCCGTTCGTCGTCCGGGGCGAGATCGCGGGATACGAGCTCGCACACTCGCTGGCCGTGGTCCTGATCGGCGGTCTCGTCACGGCGACCCTGCTCACGCTCTTCGTCGTCCCGGTCGTCTACCTCGGGTTCGGCGCGAGCGCCGTGCCCGAGTCCGAAACGCCCGCTACGTCGGAGCTCATGGCCGACCGCGCCCCGCATGCCGACTCGCCTGCTCCCGCCGGCGTCGCCATGAAGCCGAACGTTCAACCGGAGCCGAGCACATGAGCCCCGGACAGTCACCTCGAGCGCTTGGAGGAAGAGAGATGCGTCACCAGATTCGATGGATCGCCGCGATTGCGATCGTTCTCCCACTGTTTCTCGTGGCGTGCGGGGGCAGCTCGAGCTCCGACGAGGAGGCAAGCGGTCCCGCCACGGTCGAGCTGATCGAGGGCACGGACCTCAGTCGCGTCACGTTGACCGAGCAGGCCGCCCAGCGGCTGGACATCCAGACCGCGGCAGTAGCGGCGAACGGCGGCGGGAAGGTCATCCCGTACTCGGCCGTGCTGTACTCGCCGACGGGCGAGACCTGGGCCTACGTCAGCCACGAACCGATGACGTTCACCCGTAAGGCCATCGTCGTCGATCGGATCGACGGGGACAAGGCGTTCCTGTCGGAAGGGCCGGCAGCCGGCGCCAAGGTCGCGACCGTCGGTGTCGCCGAGCTCTACGGCGCCGAATTGGGCCTCGGTCAGTGATCCAACCGTCGACGAAGGGGAAGGGGAGTAGAGAGCCATGATGCGCTGGATCATCGGTGCCAGCCTGAAGTTCCGCTACCTCGTCGTCGCGGCGAGCGTCGCGCTGCTCGTCGTCGGGATCTCAACGTTGCGCGACACGCCGGTGGACGTCTTTCCGGAGTTCTCGCAGCCGAAGATCGAGGTCCAGACCATCACGATCGGGTTGTCAGCAGAGGAGACCGAAGAGCTCGTCACCGTTCCCATCGAGCAGGCGCTCATCGGGCTCCCGAACCTGGACACGATCCGCTCGAAGTCGGTGCCTCAGCTCTCGGACGTCGTGATGCTGTTCGACCGCGGCACCGACCTCTTGCGAGCTCGCCAGCTCGTGCAGGAGCGCGTCACGGCCATCACCCCGACGCTGCCGACCTGGGCCGCACCGCCGGTCATGCTGCAGCCGCTCTCGTCGACGAGCCGCGTCATGAAGATCGGGTTCACGTCGGACACGGTGTCCTTGATCGACATGTCGAACATCGCCTACTGGAAGATCAGGACCCGGCTCCTTCGTGTCCCCGGCGTGGCGAACGCGCCCATCTGGGGCGAGCGGTTGAAGCAGATGCAGGTTCAAATCGACCCGGAGAAGCTCAGGCGGCACCAAGTCTCGCTCGTCACGATCATGGACTCCACTGCCGAAGCACTGGACGCCGGGATCCTCCGGTACTCGGAGGCTTTCAACATCGGGAGCGGTGGATTCATCGACACGCCCAACCAGCGCCTGAACGTTCGGCACGTCCTTCCGATCGCGACGCCGACCGACCTCACGAAGGTCCCGATCTACAAGCGGAACGGCGAGCGAATTCCGCTGTCCGCCGTGGCCGACCTGACCTGGGAACACCAGCCGATGATCGGCGACGCCGTGATCAACGACGGCCCCGGTCTCATGATCATCGTCGAGAAGCTCCCCTGGGCCAACAACCTCGAGGTCACGCGAGGAGTGGAGCAGGCGATCGAGGAGCTCAAGCCCGGCCTGCCCGGCATCGAGATCGACACGACGATCTTCCGGCCGGCATCCTTCATCGAGCTCTCTCTCGACAACCTCACGAGGGCGCTCCTGATCGGCGCGCTGCTCGTCATTCTGGTCATCGGTGCGTTCCTGTTCGAGTGGCGCGCTGCACTCATCAGCGTCGTCTCGATCCCGCTCTCGCTCGTGGGCGCGGGGCTCGTTCTGTACTTCCGCGAGACGACGGTCAACGTGATGGTCCTTGCCGGGTTAGTCATCGCGCTCGGAGTCGTCGTCGACGACGCGATCATCGACGTCGAAAACATCGTCCGTCGTCTGCGACAACATCGGGCGGAGGGCGACACGAGATCGTCGGCGACGATCGTTCTCGAGGCATCGCTCGAGGTGCGGGGATCGATCGTCTACGCGACGCTGATCATCTTCGCGGCCATGATGCCGGTCTTCTTCCTGACGGGACTGACGGGCGCATTCTTCAAGCCGCTCGCGTTCTCGTACGTCCTCGCTGTCGCGGTCTCTCTCGTGATCGCGTTGACCGTCACGCCCGCGCTGGCCCTGATCATGCTCGGGAACCGGCCGCTCGAACGGCGCCAGCCGCCGCTCGTGCGTTGGCTCCAGGGAGGCTACGGGCGGTTGCTCTCGAAGATCGTGTCGAGGCCGCAGTGGGCCTACGTCGTCGCCGGCGTCACGGCAGTCGCCGGCATCGTCGTGTATCCACTCCTGGGGCAGTCGCTGCTTCCGAACTTCAAGGAGCGAGACTTCCTCATGCACTGGCTGACGAACCCCGACACGTCCGGCCCGGAGGAGTACCGCGTCTCGGTTGCGGCCTGCAAAGAGCTGCGGACCATCCCTGGCGTTCGGAACTGTGGATCTCACATCGGTAACGCGTTCCTCGGGGACGAGCCGTACGGCGTCTACTTCGGCGAGAACTGGATCAGCATCGACCCCAAGGTCGACTACGACAAGACGTATGCGGCGGTCTCCGAGGTGGTCGCCGGATATCCGGGGATCCAGCGCGACGTGCAGACATACCTGAGGGAGCGAGTCAAGGAGGTCTTGACGGGCGCGAGCGACGCGGTCGTCGTGCGCATCTACGGGGACGATCTGCACGTGCTCGAGGAGAAGGCGGACGAGGTCCTGGAGATGATGCAGGGCGTCGACGGCGCACTCGACCCGAAGAAGGAGCTCCACGTCTTCATCCCGCAGGTCAACGTGCGGGTGGATCTCGCCAAGGCCCAGCGCTACGGGGTCAAGCCCGGTGACGTGCGCCGCTCGTCAGCCACGTGGATGGCGAGCGAGGAGGTCGGAGACGTCTTCGTCGCGGGCAAGGCCTATGACGTGCACGTTTGGAGCAAACCGCGCGCGCGCGACAGCCTGACCGACATTCAGGGACTTCCAATCGACACGCCGACCGGGTCGATCCGGCTCGATCAGGTCGCGTCCGTGAAGATCGAGGAGTCACCGAGCTCGATCTCGCGCGTCAACGCCACGCGCAAGATCGACGTTACGACGAACGTCGAAGGGCGCGATCTCGGATCCGTCGCGAACGAGATCGAAGAGCGGCTCGAGGACATCCATATGCCCATCGGGTTCAACGCCGAGGTCCTGGGAGAAAACAAGGAGCGGAAGTCGTCTCAGGGGCGCCTGTTCCTCTTCGGAGGCGCTGCAGCGATTCTGATCTTCCTCCTCCTGCAGGCGTCGTTCGGGAGCTGGCGGCTGGCCACGCTGTCCTTCCTCACGTTGCCGATGGCGCTCGTGGGGGGCGCTCTGGCTGCGTACTTCACGGACGGCATCCTGTCGCTCGGCTCGCTCGTCGGCTTCTACACCGTGTTCGGGATCGCCGCCCGGAACGGGATCCTGATGATCAACCACTTCCAGCACCTCGAGCGCTACGAGGGCGAGGCCTTCGGGCCCGGGCTCGTGCTGCGGGGGGCGAAGGAGAGGCTGTCGCCGATCCTGATGACGACGCTGGCGGCCGGCCTGGCGCTCGTCCCGCTCGTGGTCGCTGGCAGGATTCCGGGACACGAGGTCGAGCATCCGATGGCGATCGTCATCCTCGGTGGCCTCGTCACCTCGACGCTGCTCAACCTGTTCGTCGTCCCGTCCCTCTACCTCCGCTTCGGAAAGAAGGGGTGGAGTCGCAGTGCGGCACCTCAGGCCGCATAGCGAGGAGGAATCGAAATGATGCGACATGCCGGAATCCTCACGCTCTGTGGCCTCACCGTTCTCGCTCTGGCGGTCTCTGCGTGGGGTGGGAGCGCGAGTTCGACTCCGCCCGCGGAGGTCACGGCGTCCGACTACGACCGTGGCAACTTCGGCGACTCCACCAAGATCGACAACAAGTGGTTCCCGCTGCGGCCGGGCACGCAGCTCGTCTTCCGTGGGACGACGATCGAAGGGAAGGAGAAGGTTTCGCATCGCGTGATCTTCACGGTCACCGACCTGACGAAGGAGATCGACGGCGTCGACAGCGTGGTGCTCTGGGACCGCGACTACAGTGCCGGCGAGCTCGTCGAGGCCGAAATCGCGTTCTTCGCGCAGGACGACGACGGCAACGTCTGGCAGCTCGGAGAGTACCCTGAGGAGTACGAGGAGGGGAAGATCATCGCGTCACCCCTCTGGGTCCACGGCCTCCAGCGCGCCAAGGCAGGGCTCACCATGAGAGCGGTGCCGAAGACGGGAACGTCGAGCTACTCGCTCGGATGGGGGCCCGCGGTCGGCTTCAACGACCGCGCGAAGGTCTCGAAGATGGGGATCAAGACGTGCGTGCCCAGCGACTGCTATGCGAACGTGCTCCTGACGTCTGAGTACAACCCGGACGAGCCGGGCAAGTTCCAGCTGAAGTACTACGCGCCCGGCGTGGGGAACGTGCGCGTGGGTTGGGCCGGCAAGAACGAGGACTCGAAGGAGACGCTCGTTCTCGTGAAGATCAACCGCCTTGGCGCCAAGGCGATGGCGCAGGCTCGCGCCGCGGCGCGCAAGCTCGAGGCGAGCGCGTACGCGCGGAAGAAGATCTACGGCGAGACGAAGCCGCTCGCGGGCAGCTAGTCGCTTTCTCGGCTCTGACTCGACCGCGGTTCGCACGTGTAGAACGCGTGCGAGCCGCGGTCGGTGCCTTGGGTACCTGCGCCGGATGCGGTCTTTCCGCCTTCTTGGGGCACTGGTGTGTGGGCCGGGAGCTCATCCGAGACTGCTGCAGAAACCCCTCGGAAGGAGGCCGGCGGCGCACAGCTCTGGCTGTGGCGCCCGGATGGCGAATGCGCTGCGGAGGTCGCCGGTGAGCCAGACGTGCAGCATCTCGCTCGCTCCCTGCGTGAGCCGCGAGCCAGGAGGACACGTGCCGCTCGCCGGGGGCTTCAGGCCGCGACGATCGCCCTGCTTGCAGACCGTGTGCGAGTGCCAGCGCGTGACGGGCCCGCCGGGGTTGGGTCCCCGCTCGCCGTCTCTCGTGCTCCACATCGCCCCGACGAGGACGAGGGGTCGTCCCGGCGCGTTCGCGTAGATCAGGGCCTTGGGCCGGCGGGGATCGAGCAGGAGCCTGCCACGCGGCTCCTGGGGGCGTTCCGCGTGGAAGTAGTACACCGAGCTGTCGCCGGGCTTCCGCTCGCGCGTACGGGTGTCGTATCCGGCCCTCTCGGCCGCTCGTACGCTGTGCCAGTTCCCCTTCGCCGCTGCAGACTCGAGTCGGGCGAGTATCCGCCGGGCTCGGAGGCGCTCGCGCGGCGTGGCCAGCGTGACCTCGGGGTACTGGAGCAGGTGGTCGATCAGCCCTCGCCGGCTGGACGCCGGCAACTTCTTCGCACCCTGCGCGAGCTTGCAGACGAGCGGCGGACGTCGGGTTGCCTGGGCGCGAGAGACTGCGACCGGTGCGCTTGCCGACGTCGCACGCTCGCCGTCCGGCTGGTTTGCGCGGTGTCCGTAACCGGCCGAGGAGCCCGCGGTCACTGCTGCGACCGCGCTGGCGGCGACGGCGACACGGGCGGCGGCGAGAAACGGCCGCTTGGTCATGTCGAAGGCTCTCCTCCGGTTCCTCGTGAACGGCTCAGCTCCGAGAGTACGGCCGCAGGCGGCGGGTACGCTGCCCCCCGATGCGGCAGTTTCGTAGCTCCGATCTCTACGCGCCCACCGGCGACCAGCCTCGAGCGATCGAGGAGATCGCCGCCTCCGTCTCGGACGGCAACCGCTTCCAGACGATCCTGGGCGCGACCGGCACCGGGAAGACGGCGACGATGGCCTGGACGATCGAGAAGCTGCAGCGTCCCGCGCTCGTCATCGCACACAACAAGACGCTCGCGGCGCAGCTCTGCAACGAGTTCCGCGAGTTCTTCCCCGAGAACGCGGTCGAGTACTTCGTCTCGTACTACGACTACTTCCAGCCCGAGGCGTACATCCCGCAGGCCGACCTCTACATCGAGAAGGATTCGTCCCAGAACGACGACATTGCGCGCCTGCGCCTCTCGGCCACGTCGTCGCTCCTGACCCGCCGCGACGTCGTGGTCGTGGCGTCCGTCTCCTGCATCTACGGCATCGGCTCGCCGGAGGAGTGGCGCGAGCGGGTTCTGATCCTCGAGGTGGGGGAGGAGCACGACCGCGACGAGGTGCTCCGCAAATTGATCGAGAGCCAGTACGTGCGCAACGACACGGTGCTCGGCCGCGGGCGCTTCCGGGTCAAGGGCGACCTCGTCGAGATCCAGCCCGCGAACGTCGAGACGGCCTACCGCGTCTCCTTCTTCGGCGACGAGGTCGAGCAGATCACGCACTTCGACCCGCTGACCGGCGAGGTGTACGCGCGACTCGACAACCTCGTCATCTGGCCGGCGACGGAGTACGTGACCTCGAAGCCGACGATCGAGCGGGCGGTCGACGAGCTTCGTACCGAGCTCGAGCAGCAGGTCTCCATCTTCGAGTATCAAGGACGGATGCTCGAGGCCCACCGGATCCGCCAGCGCACGGAGTACGACCTCGAGATGATGAAGGAGCTCGGCTTCTGCTCGGGGATCGAGAACTACTCGCGCGCACTGGAAGGGCGTCCGGTCGGCTCCCACCCGTTCACGCTCATCGACTACTTCCCGGACGACTTCGTCTGCTTCGTCGACGAGTCCCACCAAACCGTCCCGCAGCTCGGCGGCATGTACGAGGGCGATCGCTCGCGCAAGCAGACGCTCATCGACTACGGCTTCCGCCTCCCGTCGGCGCTCGACAACCGGCCCCTTCGCTTCGACGAGTTCCTCGGGAAGGTGAAGCAGCTCGTCTTCGTCTCCGCGACTCCCGGCCCCTTCGAGATGTCGCGCTCGAAGGTCGTCGCGGAGCAGCTCATCCGCCCGACGGGGATCGTCGACCCGGAGGTCGAGCTGCGCCCGACGAAGAACCAGATCGACGACCTCCTCAACGAGATCAGGCACCGCGAGGACGCGGGCGAGCGGGTCCTCGTCACGACGCTGACGAAGAAGATGGCCGAGGACCTCACCGACTACCTGCTCGAGGCAGGGGTCCGGGCGCGCTACCTGCATTCGGAGATCGACACGCTCGACCGCATCGCGATCATCCGCGAGCTGCGGCTCGGCGAGTTCGACGTCCTCGTGGGCGTGAACCTCCTGCGCGAGGGCCTCGACCTCCCGGAGGTGTCGCTCGTGGCGGTCCTGGACGCCGACAAGGAGGGCTTCCTGCGCGGGAAGACCGCGCTCATCCAGACCACTGGCCGCGCGGCGCGCAACACGGCGGGCAAGGTGCTCCTGTATGCCGACAAGCGCACGGAAGCCATCGTCGGGGCGATGGAGGAGACGAACCGCAGGCGCGCGTACCAGACCGCCTACAACGAGGAGCACGGGATCACGCCCGAGACGATCGTCAAGGGCGTCTCCGACATCTCCGAGCTCCTCTCACTGGAATCCCCGCACGTACCTTCCTCGCGCCGCCGGCGTGGGAAGGCCGAGGTGGAGGGGATGTCGCGGGACGAACTCGAGAAGCTCGTGATCACGCTGGAGGAGGAGATGTATCTCGCGGCCGAGGAGCTCCGCTTCGAATACGCGGCCAAGCTCCGCGACGAGATCAAGGAGCTGCGCCGCGAGCTCACGGCGCTCGCCGAGGCCTAGCGATCCGGGGCGTCCTCGACGCGCCGCCCGAACGATGAGGGGTCGATCGCCGGAAAGCGGAGGAGCTCGGGCTCGATCCGCTCGAAGGTCGCGCGTGTTTCGCCTCGGCCGCTGAGGCCCCCCTCGAGCATCGCCGCGACGTCCACGAGATCCTGCGAATGCGCCCGTTCGACCTCCCAGCCCGGGGAAGCGGTGTCCACGTCGATCGTCGTGGCTCGCCAGCCGTATAGGCTGCCGCGGCTCCTCCAGTGAGATAACACGCGCCGTCGAAGCTGACGAGCCGGCGAACGAAGACGTTGTACTTCGAGTGGGCCGAGTCGGCGTCATCGGCGGCGAGGAGGCCCGTACGAAGCCGCCGCTAGGCTGGCCCGAGTGGGAGTGCTCGCACTCGTGCTGGGCGGCGGGCTGGTGGCCGCTTCCGCCGCACTCTTCGCGAGCTGTCTGCGGCTTCGCTCGACGGTCTCGTTCCTCCTCGCGGCGTACCTCCTCACCTCCGCGGAGATCGTCGCGCTGTCGTTGCTCCTCTCGACCGGGCATTGGCTCGACCGTGGGCCGTTGCTCGTCGCCCTTTTCGCGGTGTTCGCGGTCGCCGTGGTCGTCTGGCGTCTCTCGGGGGGGCCGAGGCCGGCATGGCCGGCGGACTTCGTCGGTCTGGTGCGCTCGGTCGTGCTCGACCGGGTCGTCGCAACCTTCGTCGCTCTCGCCGTGCTCACCCATGCGTATCTCCTCGCGAGTGCGCTGACCGTTCCGCAGGGGGTCGAGGACGCGCTGCTGTACCACCTCCCGCGAGCGGCGCTGTGGAGGCAGCAGCACGCGGTGGCCCACGTCGCCGACGCGCCCGACGAGCGCATCAACGCGTTCTCCCCGAACGCCGAGATCGAGACGATGGCGTCGATGATCCTGAGTGACGGCGACCGGTTCGTGACCATCGCGCAGCTTCTCGCGGTTCTCTTCGCGTGCCTTGCGATCGTAGGCGTCGCTCGGCGGCTCGGCTTGAGCTTGCGCGCCGGAGTGTTCGGCGCACTCGCGTTCTCGACCTTCACGGTCGTCGCACTGCAGACCCCGACCGCGCTCAACGACCTCGTCGTCGGGTCGCTTCTGATCATCTGCGCGTACTTCGCAGCGGGGACGTCGCGGACCGAGCTCGCACTCGCGGCGCTCGCTCTCGCGCTCGCACTCGGAACGAAGCTCACGACGCTCTTCGCGCTGCCGGCGCTCGCGCTCTTCGTCTTGTCGAGTCAGCCGCGGCGCCGCTGGCCGTCCATCGTGCTCTTCGGGGCGGCGGCCCTCCTCGCGGGCTCCGTCTGGCTTGGCGTGAATCTCGCGCGAACGGGTCAGCTCGATGCCGGCGTGGCGGTCGACCGGGGCGGGCCAGCCGCCGAACGGGTCGGGTTGTCGTTCCTGGATCTCCTCGAGCTGTCGGATGCGGAGGGCAAGGACCTGCTCGAGTCGCCGTTGTGGGGGATCGGAGCTTTCATCGCCGCACTTGCCGTCGCGGGCGTTCTGGCTGCGCGCAGGAAGTGGCGGCAGAGCGGTGTGGCGGTTCTCGTCGGCGTGCTCTCGTTCCTCGCGCTGCCGATGCTCTCGGCCTGGGCGGAGGTGGCGCGTCGAGCGCTCGGACAGGTGCGAGCGGCCGTCGGGCTCTCCGAGGCGACGGCCGGCGGAGTCCCGGACCGCCTACTCGAATCGCCCATGCATTCGTCGTACGGCCTCGCGTTCGTGCTCCTCCTCGTCGCCGCCGGAACGCTCGTCGTCGTCGACGTCGCTCGGCGGAGGCTCCCCGCGAACGCGCTCGCTGCGCTCGGGGGCGTTCCGCTCACGCTCCTCGTCGTCGCGTTCTCGCTCGCCTACGACCCGCAGCACATGCGGTACATCGTGTTCCCCGTCGCGCTCGCGAGCACCGTGTTCGGCGTCGCGCTCCGAGTGCGGATCCTCGCCTGGACGACCGCCGCCGTGAGCGCGGTGACACTCCTCGTCGTCGTCGGGTACTTCGTTCCGCGTCCGGGGGGCGTCGCGTTCCTGCCCGAGAACCGGGAGTCCGACAGGACGGCCCGCTGGTTCGTGCAGGGGGGCGAAGGCCGCGGCAAGGGAGACCCTGAGGCGTTCCGATTCCTCGAGCTCGAGATCCCCCCGGATGCGACGCTCGCGCTCGCAGTCCTGCGCGACACGTATCTCTATCCGGCCTGGGACGCGCGCCTTCGGAGGACGGTGCTCTTCGTCGGTGAGGACGGACGGATTCCCGACCAGGCCGAGTGGCTCGTGATCGGCCCGAGGAAGAACGTCGACACGACCGGCTGGCGCCCCGAGCTCGCGACGGAGCGAGGTTGGCGCATCCTCCGTCGCTAGGCATCTAGTCTGCGGACATGTGCAGGAACATCAAGACACTCCACAACTTCGAGCCGCCTGCGACGGAGGACGAGATCCGCGCGGCCGCGCTGCAGTACGTGCGCAAGGTGAGCGGGTCGCAGAAGCCGTCGAAGGCGAACGAGCCGGCGTTCGAGCGCGCGGTCGAGGACATCGCCACCGTCACGCGGAAGCTGCTTACCGCACTCGTGACGACTGCCGCACCGCGCGATCGTGAGATCGACGCCGCTCGCGCGAGGGCTCGGGCCGAGAAGCGCTTCGGCCGCGCCGCCTAGCGAACGTCGTCAGCCCGTTCACGATGGGCGGCTTCGTGCCGACCCGGCACCCGTGCGTGCCAAACCGCGCGATCCCGGCTGCTCGGTGCGGCGCCGCCCTTCTCGCTGCGCTGCTCTGTCTCGGGCGGCAGACGTCTACGCGGCGGTGAGCGCGTCGAGCTTGTCGCCCAGGTAGCGAAGGTACGGCTGCGGGTCGATCGGCCCACCGACGACGCGCTGCACGGTCTCCGCTGGCGTGAACTTCCGGCCGTGGGCGTAGAGATTCTCGCGGAGCCACATGTGCAGCTCCCCGAACTCGCCGCGCTCGATGTGCTCGTCGATGTCCGGGATGGCTGCGCATGCCCTCTCCCAGATCTGCACGGACAGGACCGAGCCGAGGAGGTACGTGGGGAAGTAGCCGAATGCGCCTCCCGGCCAGTGCGAATCCTGCAGGACGCCGAGCGAGTCGTTCGGGACCGAGACGCCCATGAGCTCCTCGAAGCGAGTGTTCCAAGCGTCGGGGAGGTCCTTCACCGCGAGCCTTCCGGAGACGAGCTCCTGCTCGAGCTCGAACCGGAGGATGAGGTGCAACCCGTAGCTCGTCTCGTCGGCGTCGACGCGAATGAGCGAGCGGCGAACGCGGTTCATCGAGTTGTGGAAGCTCTCGACCGGCACGGCACGGAGCTTCTCGGGGAACGTCTCCTGGAGCCGCGGGTAGAACCAGCGCCAGAACGGGAGCGACCGGCCGACGACGTTCTCCCACAGCCGGCTCTGCGACTCGTGCAGGGCGGCCGAGGAGCCCGAGCACAGTGGCGTTCGCTCGAGCGAGGGGCTCACTCCCCACTCGTACAGCCCGTGGCCGCACTCGTGCATCGCGGTGAACAAGGAGTGGATGTCGCTCTCGGAGTAGCGTGTGGTGAGGCGGACGTCTCCGAGCCCGAACGTCGTCTCGAACGGGTGCACGGTCGTGTCGAGCCGGAATTGATCCCACGTGGCGCCGAACCGCTCGATCAGCTCACGGGACAGCGCCTCCTGACCCTCGATCGGGAAAGGCCCCTGCAGGAAGTCGTCCTGATCGTCCGTCGCGTGCGCGGCCACGAGTGCAGTGAGCTCCGGCTCGAGGACGCCGAAGATCGTCCGCACCTCGTCGGTCTTCGTGCCGGGCTCGAAGTCGTCCAGCAGCGGGTCGTACGGATCGTCGTACGGTGCGAAGCACTCGACGTAGCGCCGTCGAAGCTCCACGATCCGCTCGAGCCAGGGGCGAAACGAGGCGAAGTCGGACTCCTCTCGTGCCTTCACCCAGACCTCGTACGACTCCGCCGCCGTCCTCACGAGGTCCGTCGCGAGCTCGACCGGCACCCGGCGAGCCTTCGTCCAGTCCCGCCGCGCGACCCGGATGAGGCACGCGTCGTCCGAGTCGGCCGGAAGCGACTCGGCGTAGGGCTCGAGCTCGTCGAGGAGCTCGCCCAGCCGCTCGTCGACCTCACGCTCGTGGATGATCGCCTCGACGGTCGCGAGCTGCGCCGCGCGACTCGGGCCTCCCCCCGGAGGCATCCATACCGTCATGTCCCAGAGGAGCACGCTCCCGATCCGTCTGAGATCCGTGAGCTTGCCCAGGCGGTCGGCGAGCTCGGTGAGGGCCGGTTCCATGCCGACGGGGGACTCTACCGGCGCCGAAAGTCGCGCTGCCCGACCTGGGCAAAGGAGTCGCGGTTCCGCGCGAATGTCGTGATCGTCAGCATCTCGACCGTAGCGTCGTAGACGTTCAGGCCCTGCGCTTCCCCCTGTCGGTGCGGGCGCGGGCGCCCGAAGCCGGGCGCCGTAGCGAGGACCAGCGAAGCCCGATCGGTTTCTTCGACGGCCTGGAACTCCGGCACGGCGGCGATCGAGGCCTGGTGTACGTGGCCGCCCAACACGAGGTCCACGCCGGCGTCGACGAGCGCGCGTAGAACCTTGCCGCGCCGTCGAAGCGGTCGCTTGCGCGCGGCGCGCCAGGGCGGCGCGGCGAGATGATGATGGAGCGCCACGACGCGGAGCGTGCCGTCGGGTGCGCCCCGCAGGCGTCCGAGCGCGCTCGTGAGGGCGGAATCGTCCAATGCGCCGCCCTGCTGTCGCCACGGCCGCGCGGAGTTCAGGCCCACGACGAAGAGCTCGGCGTCGACGAACTCGGGTGCAACTGGTCCGACGATGCGCTCCCACCTGGCGAGCGGCGACGCGAAGCGCGCCGGGAACGTGTACGGGAGGTCGTGGTTCCCGGGCACGGCGAGCACCGGTAGCCCCAGTGCTCGTAGACGCTCCGCCGCTCGCTCGAGCTCCGATGCCCGTCCACGGTGCGCGAGATCGCCGGTCGCGACCACGAGCGTGGGCGAAAGTCGTGCCACGAGCTCCCGGAGCGCTGCGAACGGCTCGTCCGCGTCACGCCGTCCGACGTGGAGGTCGGCGACGTGGAGAATTCGCGCGGTCACGGCCGGGGCAGGCTATACACTCGAGCCATGGCGGACGAGTCGGCCGAGCTGTTCGACGACATCTATCTCGGCCTGCGGGCGGGCGGAGCCGTGCGGAAGCAACGTCGGGGCGAGCCCCTCTCGGCCGAGGAAGAAGAGGCGATCGGGCGCTGGCAGCGTCTCTCCCTCGGGCGGAAGTTCATCGCCATCGGCGCGTTCGCGATCGGCACGTTCGGGCTCGGATTCACGGTCGGCGGCCTCATCTTCGGCCGCTGGCGCGCAGCTCGCCGATAGCTACCGGCGCCACTCCAAACCGATCGGCCGGCTCTCCCGAAGGAGAGGGAGTGACGTCCATCTTGGAGGAGGAGCGATGGTGAAGGCTTTCGGCGCGCTGGTGGCAGTCGTGCTCGGGACTCTCGCCGGTCTCGCGCTGGCGGCTCCCGAGAAGGACACGCTCAACCTCACCGCCAACCTCAAGGCTCGGTTCGAAGTCCCCAAGCCGAAAGGCGTGCCGACGGGCGCAACGGG
>DATIBA010000182.1:0-17273 GCA_035457765.1 Gaiellaceae bacterium | reverse complement strand
GAGCGTTCCCGTGCCCTTGTACGTCGTGTAGGGCTCGATCTCCGCGCCGATCAGGAACTCACCGCGATCCGTCTGCGAGATGTACACGTGGAGCTGCGACGAGACGATCACGACGTCGAGGAACGGCTTCACGGGCTCCGTGACGAACGCCTGGAGGATGTGCGTCGTGATCGGGAGTCGGAGACCCGCGAGCCCGCCGACGAGCGACGACCATCCAGCCGTGGCGCTGACGACCTGCCCGCACTCAACACGGCCGCGGGAGGTCTCGACCGCGGTGATCCGGTCGCCCTCGCGCCGGAACCCGACGACCTCGGTGTTCTGCTGAATGTCCACGCCGCGGCGGTCGGCAGCGCGCGCGAACCCCCACACCACCGCGTCGTGCCGAATGATTCCGCCGGGCGGGTGGTACAGCGCGCCGACGATCGGGTACGCGGGGCGATCCGAGAGGTCGAGCTGGGGACAGAGCTCACGGATCCGCTCCACTCCGACCACGCTCGAGTTCACTCCGAGCAGCCTGTTCACCTCGGCGCGCTCCTGCATCGTGATCATCGCCCGGTCGGAGTGCGCGAGCGTCAGATGCCCGTGCTGGGAGAACATCAGGTTGAAGTCGAGCTCGGCGGACAGCCGCTCGTACAGCCGCACGCTCTCGCCGTAGAACGCCGCGCCCTCGGGCGTGCGGTAGTTCGAGCGGATGATCGTCGTATTGCGTCCCGACGCACCCGAGCCGATGTACGACTTCTCGAGGATGCAGACGTCCTTGATCCCGTGGCGCTTCGCGAGGTAGTAGGCGGTCGCGAGGCCGTGGGAGCCCCCGCCGACGATGACGACCTCGTAGCGACGCTTGAGCTCGCCGCGCGGCCGCCACATCCTCTTCGGGAAGAAGATCTCTTTCATGCATCCCCTCTGGACGGGGTGTGACCCGTTGGGTCAGACCCCGGGTCGGGCGCGGGTGGGGTCAGACGCCACGGATCCGACCCCAGTCCCACGAGTGCATCCACGACGGCCTCGGCCACGTAGTGGCCGAGCTCCTGCTGCACGAAGACCTCGAACCAGCCGGCCTCGTCTCGTCGCACGATCGCCGTCACGCGGGCGAACGGCCCCGCGCTCGGGAGCCGCTGGAGATCGAGATCGGTCAGCCGTCGCACGACCCGCTCGTCCGAGATCGCGATCCCGGCGAGGGCGCCCGTCGCGTCGTACGCGAGGACGCCTCTCGCCCGCAGCTCTGCCGCCACGTCCACCGGATCGTCGTCCGTGAAGACGACGCCGCGACGCGGCGACAGCCGCACGAGTCCCTCACGCGGCGCCGACCCGACTCGATCGAGATCGCCGCGGATCTCGACGACCCCGCGGAGCGAGAGATCGCGAACGGCCGACGGATCGGCGCCCTCGAGCGCGCGCCGCAGCGGTGACGTGATCGTGCCCGGCTCGCAGCGCGACGGCGAGAGGAACGCGCGGCTCACGAGCGCATCCTCTCGCCGGCGGGATCGAAGAACGCGCCGTGAGTCACGCGTGCGCCCCGCAGCAACCGGTCGATGCGGATCTCGATGCGCGTGCCGTCCTCGGAGCGGTCGGCGGGAACCCAGCCGAGCCCGATGATCGCTCCCACCGCCTCACTTTTGCGGGCGCTCGTCACTCGACCGGCCGGTCGCCCTTCGATCACGACCTGCGCACCCTCGGCGGGGAGGAAGTCATCCTCCATCGTGAACCCGACCAGCCGCTCCTTCTCCTCTCTTCGAGCGAAGTGCTCGAGTGCGTACTTGCCGACGAAATCGTCCTTCTCGAGCTTCGGCAGCCACGACATGCCGGAGGAGTAGAGATTCGACTCCGAGTCCGTGTCCTGGCCGACGATGACGTGGCCCTTCTCGAGCCGGAGCACGCGCTGGGGCTCGAGCCCGAACGGACGAGCGCCCTCGGCGACGAGCCGGTCCCACAGGAACTCCCCCGCGGAGCTCGGGTAGTGGAGCTCGTAGCCGAGCTCGCCGACGAAGCCGATCCTCAACGCGAGTGTGGGAATGCCCGCCACCTCGATCTCCTGCGCGTCGAGGTACTTGAACGCCTCGGCCGAGACGTCGGCTTCGGTCAGGCGCTGCAGCGCGTCCCGCGACCGCGGCCCTGCGAGGTTCACGGCGGCAATCGCGCCCGTCACGTTCACGATCTCGGCCTCGTAGCCCCACACCGCGTTCCACCACTCGAACCAGGCCGTGACCGCGTCGGCGCCGGTCGAGGTCGTCGTCACGTAGTAGAGGTCGTCGGCGAGGCGCGCGATCGTGCCGTCGTCCATGATCCGCCCGCCGTCAGACGTGAGGACGCCGTACCGGATCCGCCCGGGCTTCATGTCGCCGAAGCGGTTCGGATAGAGGCGTTCGAGGAGCGCGACGGCCTCGGGGCCCTCGACGAGGAGCTTGCCGAGCGTTGAGACGTCGATGACGCCGAGCGACTCGTGCACTGCACGGACTTCGTCCTCCGGCCTGTCTCCGTACGCGTACGGACGCTTCCAGGGTCCGGCCCACTGGATCGTCGCGCCCGCCTCCACGTGCCGCCAGTGGATCGACGTCAGACGCGTCGGCGTGAGCTCGCGGCCGGCGAGGAGACCGAGCTCCACGGGAGCCCACGGCGGGCGCGCGGTGGTCGTGCCGATCGCGGACTCGTACATCCGGTTCTCCTGCGCGTGGAGCCGGATGCTCGGAAGATGGCAGAGCTTCCCCTGGCAGGGCCCCATCGTCACCGTCGTGTAGCGCTTCGACAGCTCGATCGAGTCGAAGCCTTCGGCGATCGCCCGTTTCACGTCCTTCGTCGTGACGTCCTCGCAGACGCATACGAAGCATTTGCCCGCTCCGCGGTAGGCCGGCTCGGGTGCGACGTGGCCGAGACCCTCGCCGGTGACGCGTCCGACGGCCTCGACCCCCGGCGGCAGCTCCGTCGGGACGAACACGCCGAGGTCGGAGTCGAACTCGATTCGTGCTCCTGCCTGTGCCAGCAGCGAGTACGCGGGCTGGCTCCCTCCCGAGGCGACGAGCAGGTCGCAGTCGATGCTGTCGTCGTCGACGACGAGGCGCCGGACCCGACCCTTCCGACCTTGCGCAGCGAGCTGGCGAGGTCGCATGTCCCGGAGATCGATGACCCTCGGCACGGCGACTCCGGCGTCGCGCAGGTCGTCCGCGATCTCGAGCGCCGCACCGTCCGAGGCGAGCACGACCGCCCGGTTGCCCGGTTTGATCGAGTAGTCGCGGACGAGCCGCCTCGCCCCGTCCGGCAGCATGACGCCGACGAGGTCGTTCCCCGGGAAGACGAGCGGCTGCTCGGTCGCGCCGGTCGCGACGATGATCCGCTCGGCGCGAAAGCGGTAGAGGAGCCTCCCCGCGTCCACGGGGACGAGACCTCCCTCCCAGATCCCGAGGGCGCGAGCCGGCGCCAGCACCTCGACTCCCTCGAGTCGGAGATCGCCGTGTCTCGCGTCCTCGTCGACGAGAACGACGCCGGGCCCCATCGTGGCTGCCGCGAGCGCCGCCGCGCGCCCTGCCTGCCCTCCGCCCACGACCAGCACGCGCGCCCTGCGATGCTCGGTGTCGTACCGCCCGGAGTGGCCGGCGTGCTCGTCGAGCCTCCCGAGCCCGCCGGCGCTCCGCAGGAACTTCTCGTACAGCGGCCACAGGAACCGCGGACGGATGAACGTCCGGTAGTAGAAGCCCACCGGCGTGAACGGCCCGCCGATCTTGTCGGTCACGGACATGAAGTCGAGGTCGAGCGACCAGCGGACGTTCTGGCCCTCGACGACCGCCCCTTCGCGGATCGGCTCGGTACAGACGCGGACGTTCGGGACGCCGTCGACCGTCATCAGGCAGTTCGGGCAATGCCCCGCGCAGCAGAGGAGCCCGCGGGGACGGTGGTACTTGAACGAGCGTGAGAACACACGCTTGCCCGCGGCGAACGCCGCAGAGCCGAGCGTATCGCCCTGGAACCCCGTGATCTTCCAGCCGGCGAACGTGAACGAGACGGGCCGTGAGCGGTCCAGGCGCTCTCGTGACTGCGGCTCGAGCCTCACGCGCTCTTGCCCTCTCTGGCCGGTTCCGGCATGGAGACGGCTAGCACCTCGTTCGTCCGCGTGTCGCGATCGGCGAGGAACCATTCCCCGCAGCCGGTCCGGTGCTGCCACCACTCCCGCTGCACGCCAGCGACGTTGTCGCGGAAGTACACGTAGTCCGTCAGCTCACGGAGCGTGGGAGAGGCGGCCGGGCGCTTCGTCACCTCGCCGAAGCACGCGAACTCGTCGACGGGCCGAGGGCCACAGAACGGGCAGGCGAGGAGAAACGACATCAGAGCTTGAATTGCACCTTGAGCAACGCTGTGCCAGAATCCGCAACGAACCTACACCGATGTCGCGCACTCGTCAACCCTCCACCCGCCGAATTGGTGCCGCCGAGAGGGCGATCGCGGTCCTCGACACACTCGCCGAGGCGGGCGAGCTCGGGACGAACGAGATCGCCCGTCGGACGGGTATGACTCCGAGCACCGTCTCACGTCAGCTCGGAACGCTAGCCGCCTCCGGCCTCGCCGAGCGAGTGCCGGCCTCGGGCCGCTACAAGCTCGGGATCCGGCTCGTCCACCTCGCGAACGCCGTGCTCGCGCGCCTCGACGTCCGCGAGGTCGCTCGGCCTCACCTGCTGTCCCTGGTCGAGGCAACGGGCGAGACTGCGACCCTCTCGGTCCCGGGCGACGAGGACGCGATCACGGTCGATTTCGTGCCCGGAGCACATCAGATCCAACCCGTGTCGAGGCTCGGACGCCCCTCGATCGCGCACGCGACCTCTGCCGGAAAGGTCATGCTCGCATTCTCGGGGCGCGAGCTTCCCGAGGGCCCGTTCCGGGCGTACACACCGCGAACGATCACCGACGCGCGTGCGCTCGCGCGCGAGATCCAGGATGTGCTCGAGCGCGGCTACGCCCAGGCGATCGGCGAGCGCGAGCCCGGCCTCACCGCGATCGCAGCTCCGATCCGGTCGAGCCGCGGCGAGCTGGAGGCGATCGTCGCACTCCAGGGCCCCAGCGAGAGGTTCGATGCGGCCGCCGTCGAGCGGGCTGTACCGCTGCTCCTCAAGCGAGCAGCCGCCGTCTCGCTCGAGCTCGGCTGGCGTTCTGCCGTCCCCGACGGCTCCTAGGATCGTTCGCCGGTGCCGGACACGCAGCGACTCGAACCGTTCGAGCTCCTGTACGAGGCCGAGTCCCTGCCCGAGGTCGAGCTCCCCACAGGGCTCCGCCGGCTGCACGCGGGCGACCTCGGCCTCGACGAGCCGCGCTTCTACGCGAACTTCGTGTCGACGCTCGACGGCGTCGTCGCGATCCCCGACCGTCCGGGCTCGAACGACCTGATCGCTGCGGACAGCGACGCCGACCGCTTCCTGATGGGCCTCCTTCGTGCGTTTGCAGACGTCGTGCTGATCGGCGCGGGCGTGCTGCGAGCCTCGCCTCGTGGCACATGGCGGCCGGAGCGGATCTACCCGCCTGCCGCAGACGACTACGCCGAGCTTCGCCGGACGCTCGGCCGGCCCGAGGCGCCCGAGGTGGCGATCCTCACCGGAAGTGGCTCGATCGATCCGGCACATCCGTTGCTCGCAGCCGGTGCACTCGTGCTGACCAGCGACGCAGGAGCCGCCCGGCTGCACGGCCGCCTCCCGGGCGCATCGACCGTCGTCGAGCTGGGGAGCTCCACGACCGTCGACCCGCTGCTCGTCGTCGAGGCGCTCCGCGCCCGCGGCCATCGGCGGATCCTGTCCGAGGCCGGCCCGCACGCTTTCGGCAGCTTCTTGGGAGCGGGAGTCGTGGACGAGCTCTTCCTGACGACCTCCCCACTCCTCGCCGGCGACGCAGGACACGGTACGCGGCTCAGACTCGTCGAGGCGACGGATCTCGTTTCACTCGACGTTCGTGGCCGGTTGCTCAGCGTCCGGCGCCACCGCTCGCACCTCTTCCTTCGCTACGAGCTGACGCGTACACCGTAGACTCGAGGGGCGTGCAAACCGTTGGCATCGTCAGCCCGGGTGTAATGGGCAGCGCGATGGCCGGTGTGCTCATTCGCGGCGGAGCCCGCGTCGTCGCAACGCTCGACGGGCGGAGCGAGCGAACAGCGCGGCTGGGCGCACGCGCGCGTATCGAGCTCCTTCCCGACCTCGAGTCGGTGGTGGACGCCTCTGCAGTCGTGCTCTCGATCGCGCCGCCGGAGGCGGCACTCGAGATCGGCGAGAACGTCGCCGCCGCCGCGCGGCGGCGAGGCGCGAGGCCCCTCGTCGCCGACCTGAACGCGATCGCGCCGACGACCGCCGAGCGGCTCGAGATGATCGTGCAAACGGCGGGATGCGACTTCGTCGACGGCTCGATCTCGGGCCCTCCGCCGTCGAAGCCCGGGACCACCCGCCTCTACCTCTCCGGCGTCCGTGCGTCCGAGATCGCCGGGCTCCCGTTCGCGGCAGTCGAGCGCATCGTGGTCGGAGACCGGATCGGCGATGCCTCGGCGGTAAAGATGAGCACCGCTTCCGTCTACAAGGGGACGACGGCGGTCCTGACGCAGGCACTTCTTGCGGCCAGGGCGAACGGCGTCCTGGAGCATGTGCTCGCAGATCTCGCGCGAGGTGCGCCGAACCTCGTCTGTAACCCGGAACGACGGGTCGCGAATGGCGCCGCGAAGTCCGCACGCTACGTCGGCGAAATGCTCGAGATCGCCGTGGCGCAGTCCGGGGCGGGGCTCACGCCGGCGCTCTTCGAAGGCATGGCCGAGGTCTACGCTGCGCTCTCGCAGAGATCGCTCGCGCGGCGACACCCCGAGGAGCTCGCGAGCGACCTGGCGTTGACGGACGTTCTCGACGGGCTGGCGCCCCCGTCAGGCCGACGCGGCGAGCCGCTCCCCTAGTGCCCGAACGCTCGCCCGGAGCTCCACGGGCTTGCGAATCGCGAAGGTGCAGCCGAGCCCCGCGAGCACGGTCGCCACCCAGTCGAGCGAGTCCGCACGCATACGCATGACCGTCGTGCCGCCTTCATCCGCCACTTCGGCAAGCGTGGCGGGCACTCGCCGCAACGCCTCGTCGAGCGGGAGCTCGAGCGCGATCTCCACCTCCCAACCCCACGGCACTCGCGCGAGCGACGTGCTGACGTACGTCACGGCGTCGAAGTCGTCCGGCGGATCGTCGGCGGTCTCGTTCTTGACTCGCACTCGGAGCATCCTGTCCACGCGGAACGTTCGCAGGTCGTCGCGCAGGTGGTCGTGCGCCGCGAGGTACCAGCGCCCCGAGTGGACGACGAGCCCGTGCGGACTCAGCTCGCGCCTCGTCTCGTCGCCGGAGAAGGCGCGGTACGTCGTTCGCAGTCGGCGCCTGCGGCGTATTGCGTCGGCGAGGAGCAGCACCGTCTCGCCTCTCACCGGAGCTCCGCGCCTCGCGCTCGACGTGAAGTCCAGCGTCGCCTCGAGGGCCTCCACGCGCCGCCGCAGACCGTCCGGCAGGACCCGGTGGATCTTCAGGAGTGCTCCGTCGACGGCCTCCGTGGAGCCCGACAGTCCGAACCTTCCTGCGGCTTGCACGCCGAGCGCGACGGCGACGGCCTCGTCGTCGGTGAGCATCAGCGGCGGGAGGCGGTACCCCGGCCTGATCCGATAGCCGCCGCCGACGCCGCGCTGGCCCTCGACGGGGATGCCGAGATTCTGCAGCGCCTCGACGTACCGGCGCACCGTTCTCGGGTCGATCTCGAGCCGATCGGCGATCTCGCGGCCGGTGATGAGCGGCTGCGCCTGAAGGAGCTCGAGGAGCTCGAGCAGCCGGGCCGTCGGTGTGAGCACGGTCGAAGTCAAGCACACATAGAGGGCCGAATCCGCCCTATTTACGCGCTAGCGTCGGGGACGACTTGCAACGACTTGGGGGTGTGACGTGACATCGGCCGTGAGAGAACGAGCGACGTCCCGGGACTTCGACTTCTGGATGGGAAAGTGGGACGTGCGCAACCGGCGCCTGGCACGGCGGCTCGCCGGATCCGACGACTGGGACGAGTTCGACGCGAAGGTCGCAGCGAGACCACTACCCGGCGGGCTCGGAAACGAGGACGTGTACCGCACCGACTACGGCGGCGGGTTCCTGGGCATGTCGTTTCGGTTCTTCGACCCGAGCACCGGGCTGTGGTCGATCTACTGGGCCGACAGCCGACGTCCGGGACTGCTCGACCCGCCTGTGTTCGGCTCCTTCTCCGGCGACACGGGCGTCTTCGAGGGGGAGGACACCTTCGAGGGCCGGCCCGTTCGCGTCCGTTTTCTCTGGTCGGGAGTCACGAGCCGGACCCCGCGCTGGGAGCAGGCGTTCTCGGACGACGGCGGAGAGACGTGGGAGACGAACTGGATCATGGATTTCACTCCCGCGCCCGACGAGCCGTGAGCGCGGTCGAGCAGGCGGTCGGCGTCACGCCCGGCTACGTCCACGTCGAGAAGATCGTCGAGCCGGCCCCGGGCCTCACGCTCGGCGACACCGTTCTCAAGTGGTACGACATCGCTTCCGACGACGCCCCGGTGCCCCTGGCCGTTCGGGCGCTCGCCCGGCGCAATCTCCGCGACGCTGCCAAGTGCGGGGACCTCGCGCTCACGGGCGAGCTGGGATTCGTCATCCTCCACCGCTGCGGCGAGAGCTTCTACTTCCTTCTCGTGTCGACGTGGACGAACGAGAACGAGCTCTGGGAGACGGTCTGGGCGAAGCCAGACGACTCGAAGGCGTCGTTCAGCCCGTGGCCGACGGCGGGGACACACAACCCCACGTTCTGCGTGTGGGAGCTCGGGGCGGTCGCCCACGAGCAGCGCGCCTGGAGCCGCTACCTGCGGTCCGCACGCGACGTCTCGGCGCGGTACGCATATCTTCGAGACGCGTACGACGGCATCGTGTAAACGGTGGCCTCGGCACATCCGCGAGAGAGGGCGCGTCGATCACGATGCCCGAGCCCAGAATCGATCTCGGGCTTTCTGAGGCAGCTCACGGTCCGACTGGCGTCCGTCCCGTACGCACCACGGACCTCACGCTCCAGCCGCCGTCCGAACTGATTAACTGACCTGTGATCCAACCTGCGCGGGGCGAGCACAGGAACGCAACGAGCTCCGCGGCGTCCTCCGGACGGCCCACACGGCCGAGCGGGGACAGGTCCTCGAAGCGCTTCCGCAACTCCCCTGACATCCAACCGGTATCGGTCGGGCCTGGATTGACGGCATTGACGGTGACGCCGAGCGGCCCGAGCTCGGCCGCTGCCGCGACGACGATCCGTTCGAGCGCAGCCTTGCTGGCGCCGTAGGCGACCTCGCCGTGGATCGCGTCGCTCGTGAAGGCGACGATGCGGCCTGTTCCAGCCTCACCTCGAAAGCGCCTGGCGAACTCCGACACGAGTAGGAGGACACTGCGCGCATTCACGGCAACGTGGCGGTCGAAGTCGGTGGACGAGGTGTCGAGGATCCCGCCCAGTCGCGACTCGGTGTGAGCGAGGACAAGCGCAGTGATCGGCCCGACGCTCGCCTCGGCCGCATCGAGCACGTGCGCCGGCGCGTCGGGGGTGCTCAGATCAGCGTCGACGAAACTGCCCCCACCGATCACGTGTGCCTCGTCCGGCTGCGACCCCCACGGTTCAGTCGTGTCATACGCGCGCCAACCGGAGGTCGCGACCGACCAGCCTTCGCGCCGCAGGACGTCGACGACCGCGGCGGCAATTCCCGCTCGGCGTGAGGCTCCGGTGACGAGAGCTGCCGGCATGGCGTGAACCTATCGATCCGCGAGCGCGCGCACGCCCGTGCAGTCGACCGGCAAGCGGCAACGAACCACGAGATCAGACGGCGAGGTCTCTGCTTGTCCTTACCGAGAGTCGACGCCCGGGATCCATTCGGTGCCGGCCAAGGGAACCTTCGCCATCGCCGCCGCTTCGACGGTGAGCGCGACGAGGTCTTCCGGCTCCAGGTTGTGGACGTGCGTCTTGCCGCACGCGCGGGCGAGCGTCTGCGTCTCGAGCGTCAGCACGCGGAGGTAGTTCGCGACCTTGCGGCCGCCCAGCACGGGATCGAACCGTGCCGCGAGCTCGTCGTCCTGCGTCGAGATCCCGACCGGGTCACGACCTGCCTGGTAGTCGTCGTAGAAGCCCGCCGAGCTCCCGATCGCACGGTACGCCTCCTCGTACTCGGGGCTGTTGTCGCCCATCGCGACCAGCGCAGCCGTCCCGATGGAGACCGCGTCTGCCCCGAGTGCGAGCGCCTTCGCGACGTCCGCCCCGGAGCGAATGCCGCCGGAGACGATCAGCTGCACCTTACGATGCATGCCGAGCTCCTGCAACGCGTCGGCCGCGATCCTCGTCGCGGGAAGCGTCGGGATCCCGACGTGCTCGATGAAGACGTCCTGGGTCGCGGCGGTCCCGCCCTGCATGCCGTCCACGACGATCACGTCCGCCCCCGCCTTCACGGCGAGCTGCACGTCGTAGTACGTACGGGTCGCACCGACCTTGACGAAGATCGGTTTCTCCCAGTCCGTGATCTCGCGTAGCTCGTGAATCTTGATCTCGAGGTCGTCCGGGCCGGTCCAGTCGGGGTGGCGCGACGCCGAACGCTGGTCGATCCCCTTCGGCAGGTCGCGCATCTCGGCGACGCGATCGGAGATCTTGTGCCCGAGGAGCATCCCTCCGCCCCCGGGCTTCGCGCCCTGGCCGACCACGACCTCGATCGCGTCGGCGCGACGGAGGTCGTCCGGGTTCATTCCGTAGCGCGAGGGAAGCAGCTGGTAGACGAGCGTCCGCGAGTGCTCGCGCTCCTCGTTCGTCATGCCGCCGTCGCCGGTCGTCGTCGACGTTCCGACCTCGGTGGCGCCTCGACCGAGCGCCTCCTTCGCCGGAGCGGAAAGCGCGCCGAAGCTCATGCCGGCGATCGTGATGGGGATCTTCAGCTCGAGTGGCTTCGCCGCGAAGCGCGTGCCGAGGACGACGTCGGTCGCACATTTCTCGCGGTACCCCTCGAGCGGATAGCGCGAGATGCTCGCACCGAGGAAGAGCAGGTCGTCGAAGTGGGGAAGGCGTCGCTTTGCGCCGAAGCCGCGGATGTCGTAGATCCCCTCGCGTGCGGCGCGCTGGATCTCGGCGATGACCGTGCGATCGAAGAGGTACGACTCGCGCAGGTTCCAGGGCCTGGCGCCCGACTCGACGTACGCCTCGGTCGCCATCAGTACGCGCCGGCGTTGTCGATCTTGAAGTTGTAGAGCTGCCGCGCCGACCCGAAGCGCCGGAACTCCGCGGGGTCGGCGTCGATCCCAGCGGCGTCGAGCAGGCGAGCGACCTGCTCGACGTGCTCGTCGCGCAGCTCCTTCTCGATGCAGTCCGCACCGAGCCCGGCGACCGACCCGAGCACGTAGAGTCGAGCCTCGTAGATCGAGTCACCGAGCGCGTCACCCGCGTCGCCGCAGACGACGAGGCAGCCTGTCTGGGCCATGAAGGCGCTCATGTGCCCGACCGAGCCTCCCACGACGATGTCGATGCCCTTCATCGAGATCCCGCACCGCGACGAGGCATCGCCGTGGACGACGAGGAGGCCGCCGCGTCCGGTCGCCCCGGCGGACTGGCTCGCGTTCCCGTCGACGATCACGCGGCCCGACATCAGGTTCTCGGCGATCCCGGTCGAGGCGTTCCCGCGCACCCGAACCGTCGCCCGCTTGTTCATCCCGGCGCAGTAGTAGCCCACGTGCCCCTCGATCTCGACGTCGATCTCCGCGTCGAGGCCGCACGCGAGCGCGTGAGCCCCGTTCGGATTGAGGATCCGCCAGGAGGTCGGCCCAGGCGCAGTCGAGACATCGTGGAGCCGCCGGTTGAGCTCCCGAAGCGGGGTCGTGGCGAGATCGACGACTTCGACCGTTGCCTGCTCGCGAGCGGCAATCGCCATCGCCATCACACCCTTTCCTTCTCCCAGACGTACACGACCTCGGGCTGCGGCTCCCAGGCCTCGGCGTCCGCCGCGCCGGGAAGGACGGCGATCGCGCGCCACTCCGACGACATCGCGACCCAGTCGTCCGTCTCGGCCAGCACGGCGGGCTTGCACGCGATCGGGTCACGGAGGACCGCGAACCCGTCCGCGGTCCCGACGGCGAAGGTGTAGAACCCGTCGAGGTCGGCGAGACAGCCGTCGAGCGCCTGCTCGAGCGTCGCGCCCTCCCGCATCCGCCACGCGAGGTAGCCGGCAGCGACCTCGGTGTCGTTCTCGGTCTGGAACTCGATGCCCTCGCGACGCAGGTTCTCGCGGAGGCGGTTGTGGTTGGAGAGGGAGCCGTTGTGGACGAGGCAGAGATCGAGCCCCGTGGAGAAGGGATGCGAGCCCTCGGTCGTGACTCTGCTCTCCGTTGCCATGCGCGTGTGGCCGAGCGCGTGTGTTCCCTGGAAGTCGTCGAGTGCGAATGCGGCGGCGAACTCCTCCGGCAGGCCCGTCTCCTTGTAGATCTCGATCACCCCGCCCGCGCTCATGACCCGCAGGTCGGGCCGCCGGGCACGGATCAGTGCCTGTGCCACGTCGGCGTCGCTTTCCACGACGAAGACCGCGTGGCTTGCACGAACGCGTGGCGGGTCGCAGTCGCCGAACGCGTCAGCGAGCTCGTCCCTCACCACTGCCCACGGCTCGTGAGGGTCGGCGGAGTAGAGCGTCAGCTTGCTCCAGCCGCTCGGTGCGGGGTCCCGATAGACCGCGACGCCGGCCGAGTCGGGCCCTCGGCTCGACATCTGGACGAGCATCGCGCCCAGGTGCTCCCCGAGGCGCGCCTCCACCTCGACCGACTTCGCGAACAGGCCTACGATGCCACACATATGTTCAGAAGGTACACATAGCGATGCAGCCGAACACGCATCTTTGCTCTAAAGATGCACTCCTCGATATGGAGCTTTTCTCCATAGAGATCTAGAACCGGGTGAGGTACTCGCTGATCTCCCAGGGCGTGACCTGCTCGTGGTACCGGTTCCACTCCTCGAGCTTCACCCGGATGAAGTAGTCGATGTAGTCCTCGTCGCGCGCCGCTCCGAGACCGGCCCGGAGAACCTCGTCCTGCGCGAGCTCGATCGTCGCCATGAGGAGGTTCGTCGGGAGCGTCTCGAGGCCCCGCGCGCGCAACTCGTCGTACGGGATCGCGTAGAGGTTGTCAGAATTCGGCTCGCCTGCGTCGAGCCCGTTCTCGATCCCGTCGAGGCCGGCGGCGAGCACCGCGGCAGCGGCGAGGTACGGGTTGCACGAGCCGTCGATCGTTCGGTCCTCGACGCGCCCCGGCCCCGGGATGCGGAGCATCTGCGTGCGGTTGTTGTAGCCGTACGAGATCCAGACCGGCGACCACGTGGCCCCGCTCGTCGTGGTGCCTACCTTGAGGCGCTTGTACGAGTTGACCGTCGGCGCGGTGAGCGCGCTCGTGGCGCAAGCGTGCCGTCTCAGGCCCCCGATGAAGTTGTAGGCGGTCTCGGACAGGCCGAGCCCACGAGGGTCCGACTCGTCGAGGAAGAGGTTCGTGTCGCCGTCCCAGAGCGACATGTGGAAGTGGCAGCCGTTGCCCGTGAGGTTGGTGAAGGGCTTGGGCATGAACGTCGCGATCATCCCCGCCTGCTCGGCGAGCGTGTGCACCATGTACCGGAAGAAGATCGCGCGGTCGCAGGAGATGAGCGCGTCGTCGTACGTGAAGTTCTGCTCGAACTGCCCGTTCGCGTCCTCGTGGTCGTTCGCGTAGTTCCCCCAACCGAGGTCGTTGCAGTTCTTCGAGATCGTCGTCAGGAAGTCGTAGCGGCGGGTCAGCCCGGCCATGTCGTAGCACGGCTTCTCGAGCGTGTCGTAGGAATCCGCGATCTCGATCGAGCCGTCGTCGAGCTGTTTGACGAGGAAGTACTCGAGCTCGAGGCCCATCTTGAACTCGAAGCCCTTCTCGCGGGCGCGTGCGAGCATGCGGCGGAGGATCGTGCGCGGGCAGTACGGCCACTCCTCCCCCTCGACGGTGACGTCGCACGCGAAGCGCGCGAGGTTCGCTTGCCACGGCACCGGCGTGTAGCTCGTGAGGTCCGGAATCGCCGCGATGTCGGGATCGCTCGGAACCTGGCCGATCTCACCGGCGGCGAAGCCGGCGAAGCCGGCACCCTCCTCGAGCAGGCCGTCGAAGGCCTCGCGTGATCCGACTGGTACGAGCTTCGCGCTCGGCCGTGCGTACATGTCGACGAACTGCGCGAACACGAACTCGACTCCGCGCTCCTGCATGTCCTTCCAGACCGAATCGGCAGTTGCCGTCCCACCCATCGCGACCTCCTTCTCCGACGACGTCGCGCATAGCCCTACCACCCTCGGCCGTGCGAGAGAACGTGCGGGTTCCACACCTTCTGGGCCGCTATGTGTTGCTTTTCGCCGCTCCCAGTGCCCGCTGGAGCTTCACCATCTTCACGGCGATCTCGATCAGGAGCCAGTCGTCGCGCCGCAAGTCGAGGCCGGAGAGCTCGCCGATCCGGCGCAGGCGCTGCCGGAGCGTGTTCGGATGGACATAGAGGGCTTCCGAGGTCGCGCTGATGGAGCCGTGCCGGCGGAGGAACTCCTCGAGGGTTGCCACGAGCTGCGCCCCCCGCTGCGCGTCGTACTCGGCAAGCTTGGACACGGCATCGACCGTGACGTCACGCACTCCGCCGTCGACGGCGATCCGCAAGAGGTACTTGTACGCGCCGAGCTCCTCGTAGGACAGGACAGCCGGTGTCCCGTTCAGCACGACCGAGCCGAGCAACGCCTGCTGGGCCTCGGCGAAGCCGTCCGCGAAGGCAGCCTCCCCCTCGCACACGCTCGAGACACCGACCGAGACGGGCTGCTCCAGATCGCCGTGGACGCGGCGCAGTCGCTCGAGGAACGTCTCGCTCGAGAGCGTCGCGAGCTTGACCACGGCGCGCAGGGATTCCTCGCGGTGATCGAAGAGCGACCCGGGAGCGACCGTGCGAAGGCTCCGCTCGAGCGCCTTGCTCGAGGGCTCCGCGACGACGACGACGTGCGGTTGCTCGAGGTTCACGCCGAGCCGTGCCGCCCGTCCCTCGAGATCCCCGCGTGGCTGGCCGCCGGCGAGCTCCTCGAAGAAGTCCTTGATGAGGTTCTTCTCCGTGAGCTGTTCGATCACCTGGACCTTCTTGATCCCGACCGCGACCTGGCTCGCGACCGCCCGGCCGAGCTCGACGCGGTCACTGCCCTCCGCGACGAGGAGCCCGGTGAGCTCCCCGCTCGCGACGAGCGGAATCGCGAGGCGTGCGCTCCGGCCTCCACGGGCAAGCTCCGGGCCGAGCTCGGCGAGGCCGAGCGTCTGGCGCGCACTTCCCGGGTCGGGATCGCTCGCCCGGCGGTCGAGCTCCTCGCGTGCGGGATCGAGCAGGTAGACGTGGCAGGCGCGGGCGGCCAGCAGCGGACGCGCGTCGACGACGACGGACTGGAGCAAGTCGTCGAGCGCCTCTGCGCGCGCGATCGCCTCGGCGAGCTCCGTCAGCTGCTCGAGCTCGGCAACGCGAAGGCGAGTCTCCTCGTACAGACGCGCGTTCTCGATGGCGCCGGCAACGAGCGACGCCGACGCCACGAGGAAGTCGACCTCGTCGTCCGAGAACTCGCGGGGCGCCTCCGTATGGGCGGTGATGACGCCGATTGCGTCACCCGCGCGGCCAATGACCGGCAGGGCGAGCAACGACTGGAAACGCTCTTCCTCGAGCTCGGGGAAGTACTTCGTGCGTGGATCGGCGAGCGCGTTCTCGCGAATGAACGCCGGCTCGCCCTGTTCGGCCGCCCACCACGCCAGTCCCTCGCCGTGCTCCATCACGACCTTTCCTGCCTGACGTTCGTACGGTGGCGAAGCGGCGCGCAGGACGAGGCGGCTGCCGTCGTCCTCGACGAGGTACGCGAAGCAGGCGTGCACGCCGCTCGCCTCCGACATCAGCCGGACGACCGCGCGGAGGACCTCCGTCAGCTCGAGCGACGAAGAGACGGTCGAGACGATCTCGTGCAGGAACTTCTCGCCGGTTTGCAGCGACATCCGGCATGATCGTATGACGCCCGGGTCGTACGAGTCCAGCTCGGCCGGTACTCAGTGGCGCGCGACCGCGCCCACGTGACGTGTGTGGGTGCCCGTTTCCAGGATCTCTGCGATCTGCGCGACCGCGAACCGGATCTCGTCGTCGGTCGTGAAGAAATGCGGCCCGAGGCGAATCCCCGCTCCCGGCCGGTAGTCACCGAGGATCCCGCGCCCCTCCAGTTCGGCGTAGACCGCCGCCGCCTCGGGAACGTCGAGCGTGACGGTGCCGCCGCGACGGGCCGGGTCGCGCGGACTGCGCACCTCGAACCCGGTCTCGTCGGCGAGGTCGACGAGAAGCCCCGTCTGGCGCAACGAGTTCTCGCGGATTCGCGCGACCCCGACCTCTTCGACCAGCTCGTAGCCCGCGGTGCCCGCGTAGTGCGCAGCGGGGTTGGGCGTCCCGGTCAAAAAACGCGCCGCCCCGGTCGCGTACTCCATCTCCTCCTCGAAGCCGAACGGCCGTGCGTGCGCCTGCCACCCGATGTACGTCGGTCGAAGCCGCTCGGCGAGATCCGGACGGACGTAGAGCCAGCCGTTGCCGGGCCCCCCGCACAGCCACTTCACGGATCCGCCGACGGCGAAGTCGACGCCGAGCGCAGTGACGTCGAGCGGCACGATGCCGGCGGACTGGTAGCAGTCGAGGATCACGTGCGCGCCGACGTCGTGGGCGCGATCCACGATCGGCTCGACGTCCTGGATCAGCGCCTCCTTGAACAGCACGTGGCTGATCGGAACGAGAAGCGTCCGCTCGTCGATCCGCTCGACGATCTCCTCGGCGTCCTCGCAGACCACGACCTCGAGGTCCGGCTGCGCCTGGTACAGGTAGCGAACCGACGGGAAGTTCGCGCGCTCGTACACGACGCGGTTCCGGACCGGATCGACGGGGCGGAAGCAGGAGAGCGCGACGGCCTCGGCGATCGCGACGTTCTGATGCATGACGGTAAAGCCCGGCGGAGCCCCGATGATGCGGCCGATCTGATCGCCGACGCGGATCGGCGTCGCCCACCAGCCTTCCGCCCACGAGCGTATCCCGCGCTCCGCCCACATGCGCGCAAACTCAGCGAGACGCTCGGCGGCGCTTCTCGGCATCGGGCCGAGCGTATGACTCGCGAGGTACGTCGTGTGCTCGAGGATCGGAAACTCGGCGCGGTAGGAGAGGAGGTCATGCATGAGCGGCAGTCTGCCGTACACGTCCGA
>DATIBA010000181.1:0-6389 GCA_035457765.1 Gaiellaceae bacterium | reverse complement strand
GGACCCAAGATCGACCTCCATATGACCGACGTTCTCGGCCGCAGCTGGCAGATGGGGACGATCCAGCTCGACTACCAGATGCCCGCGCAGTTCGGGTTGACGTACATGGGCGCGGACAACCGCGAGCATTCGCCGGTCGTGATCCACCGCGCGCTGCTCGGATCGCTCGAGCGGTTCATGGGGATTCTCATCGAGCACTACGGCGGCGAGTTCCCGTTCTGGCTCGCGCCCGTCCAGATGCTCGTCGTGCCCGTCGGGGAGTCGCATCGCGACGCCGCAGCAACGCTGCGGGCGCGGGTCGCTGCCGAGGGGTACCGCGTCGAGGTGGACGAGCGTGACGAGACGGTCGGCAAGCGGATCCGCGATGCGGAGCTCGAGAAGATCCCCTTCGTCGTCGTATACGGCGACCGCGAGACCGACGACGCGCTCGCGGTGCGCGAGCGGGGAGGGGGTCGGTCGACGCGCTCGCTCGACGACCTGCTCGGAACGTTCCGAGCGCTGGCGGCCGAGGCGGATCCCCGAGGGTCGGATCCCACCGGCCCGATACCGGCCGAATGACGGACCAGGCCTGCTAGGCTTCTGCGTCTGCAAGCAGGAGCTCACAGCTTCCTCACCTCCGGTGTCTGACCTGCTGGGCACGACGCGCGGGGGTTCAACCGAGCCGGTGGAGTCTTGCTGGGGTTGGACGGAAGAGGGGCCGCTGCTTGCAGCGGTTCTGTCGTTTACAAGGAGGAAGCTGAGAGCTTGATGAAGGGCCTTTGAGACCACGTCGCCGCCGACCCGTCATGGACCGGGTCGTTCCGCGAAAGCGGGAAGAGCGCATCAACGAGGAGATCCGCGTGCCCCGTGTCCGACTGGTGGACGAGAACGGTGGACAGGTTGGGATCACTGCGACGAAGGAAGCGCTGGAGTTCGCATACGGCAAGGGCCTCGACCTGGTCGAGGTCGCCGCTAACGCCGATCCACCGGTGGCGCGCGTCATGGACTACTCGAAGTACCGTTACGAGCAGGAACAGCGTGCGAAGCAGGCCCGCAAGCACCAGCTCCAGATCCACATCAAGGAGATCAAGCTCAGACCGAAGATCGGAAACCACGACTATGAGACCAAGAAGGGGCACGTTGTGCGCTTTCTCGAGCAGCGAGCCAAGGTCAAGGTCACGATCATGTTCCGAGGGCGCGAGACCCTCCATCCGGAACGGGGTCGGGATCTGCTCATGAGGCTTGCGGAGGACGTCAAGGAGTTCGGGTCGATCGAGCAGCAGCCCATCCTGGACGGCCGCAACATGGTCATGGTTCTCGGGCCGAACAAGAACGTAGGAGCGAAGACGGATGCCAAAGATGAAGACGTCAAAGGGCGCGAAGAAGCGCTTCAAGGTGACGGGGACGGGGAAGCTCCTGCGCAGGCACGGGATGAGGAGCCACAACCTCGAGAAGAAGTCGTCGAAGCGTAGGCGCGGCTTCCGCAAGGCATACGACGTCGCGAAGAGCGACGTGAAGGCGGTCGAGAAGCTTCTGAGGGGAGGCTGAGTTCCCGCATGCCCCGCGTCAAGAGAGCAGTCCACGCACGGAAGAAGCGCGCCAAGGTCCTCGAGCAGGCGAAGGGCTACTACGGCCGCAAGAAGTCGTCCTATCGCTTCGCGAAGGAGCAGGTCGAGCACTCCCTCGTCTACGCGTATCGCGATCGCAAGACGCGCAAGCGCACGTTCCGGTCGCTCTGGATCGTGCGGATCAACGCCGCTGCGCGGGTGAACGGGCTCTCGTACAACCGGTTCATGGCGGGTGTCAAGAAGGCCGGGATCGAGCTCGATCGCAAGTCGCTCGCGGACATCGCGGTCTCCGACCCTCAGGCGTTCGCCGCCGTCGCCGAGCGGGCCAAGGCCGCGCTCGAAGCCGAAGCGGCATAGGAGTCGCCTTCTCGGGATGCACGGAAACATCCTGAGAAGGCGCACCCAATCCTGATCGAGTCGCGTCGGAACCAGAAGCTCCGGCTCGTCCGGAAGCTTCTCTCCGAGAAGAAGCATCGCCTCGAGACGGGGCTGTTCGCCGCCGAGGGCGAGGACCTCGTCGAGTCGGCAGCTGCCGCCGGCGTCGAGCCGGTCGAGCTCCTCGTCGGCGGGGAGAACGTTCGGCCCGAGCTCCTGAGCGAGGTGTCGACGCTCGGCCACGCGCCGCGGGTCATCGCCGTCTACAGACGCGACGACTTGCCGACCGGAGAGCGCGACGTCGTCGTCGCGCTCTGGCGCGTCGCGGATCCGGGGAACGTCGGAACGCTGCTCCGGACCGCCGATGCGTTCGGTGCGGCCCTCGCGCTCTCGGCAGGCTGCGCCGATCCAGTCGGCCCACGTGCTCTCCGCGCATCGGCGGGAGCGATATTCAGAGTGCCGATCGTCGACTGGGATGCGACGCCGGCACGACGGATCGCGCTCGTCGCCCACGGTGGCCAGCCGCTCCCCGAAGTCTCGCTCGAGCTACCGTTGACACTCGTCCTCGGCTCGGAGCGAGAAGGGCTTCCCCATGACTTAGTGGCTCAGAGCCACGGGGTCACGATCGCGCTCCCCGGAGCGGCGGAGTCGCTGAACGTCGCCGCCGCCGGAGCGATCGCGCTCTACGAGCTCTCGCGTCGTTCACCGTCCTAGCCCTCGCCGGATCGTCTCGGTCGTGAGACGATTCCTGCGTGGGGTCGGAGGAGGACTGGGCAGCACCAGAGGGTCGCGGCCTGGAAACGGTGGGCGCCCGCGTCCGGTCGCTACGAGTATCGGCCGGCCTGAGTCAGGCGGAGCTTGCGGACGGGCGCTTCTCGAAGGAGTACCTGAGCCAGATCGAGCGCGGGAAGACGAGGCCGACGGCCGAGACGTTGGAGTGGCTGGCCGGCCGGCTGGCAACCGATCGCGAGTACCTCGAGCACGGTGTCGGCAAGGCGGAGAAGGAACGGTTCGAGGCCGCTTTGCGGGACGCCGAGCGCCTCGTCGGGGAGCACCGGTACGACGACGCGCTACGGGCGTTTCGGGGCCTGCGCGAGATGGTCGACGGCGCCCCGGCCGCCCCGTCTCTCCACTCACGCCTGCTGCGTGGGGAAGCATGGGCCCGAATTCGTAGTGGACAGCTCGATGCGGCGATGGCGCTACTCGAGGAGGCGGCCGCGCTGACGGTGACCACCGGGTTCACCGACACCGATCGCGCGGAGGTCGTGTTCCAGGTCGGCGTCGTTCGCTACTCCCAGTCGAGCATCGCCGAGGCGATCGTCCTCTTCGATCAGGCTCTGATCCTCGCCGAGGCCTCGGGATCTGCCGCCGATCGACTGCGTTCGGACATCTTCCACTGGCGGTCGCGCTGCTATCGGCGTAATCGCGACTGGGTCGCCGCCCAGGAGGACATCGAGCGCGCACTCGAGCTCGCCGAGGTCTGCGCGGACTCGCGCCGGATCGCAGACGCGCTCTTCCAGGCATCGCTCGTGGCTCAGCGGCAGGGACGCTGGGTGCTGGCGCGCACGTATGCAGAGCGAGCGCGGACACTGTTCGAGGCGCTGGGCGACCGCGCGACGGTAGCCCGACTGCTGAACAACCTCGCGGGCCTCAATGACCTCCTCGGCAACACTGTGCAGGCGATTGCCCTGCTCGACGAGGCGTTCGAGATCTTCGTCGAACTGGATCTCGCGGTCGACGCCGGTTACGTCTGCTCGTCACTCGCCGAGATCCGGCTGGGCAGTGACGAGCTCGAGCTGGCCGAGAGGCAGGCCCGGAAGGCGCTCGATCTCCTCGGTGACCGCGAAGACCACTTGCAGGAGGTCGGTACGGCGCAGCTGGCCCTAGGCCGGGCGCTGGCCGCGCAGGGAAGGCTCGATGAAGCCGAGCGGTGGATCACCAGCGCTGACGTGACGTTCCAGCAGGCGAGCTCCGTGAGCCATCGCAGCTCCGCCTGGCTCGCGCAAGGCGACATCGAGAGCCAGCGGGGAAACGACGGTGTCGCCGCCGGTTTCTACCGCCGAGCGGCACGAGTGCTCCAGGAAACGGACGCCTAGAGACAGGCGACGGCCTCCCGCACACGTTTCGTGGCGCGAGACCGCCCAGAGCGAGGATTCTGTTCCGTGCGCGCTAGCTGCCGTCGAACCAGCCCCCACCGAGGCTCGCAAGAGCGCCGGCGAGCGCCGTCAGTGCGACGACGATGTACCGCGTGTTTCCCTTGGTGAACACAGCCGCAAGTCCTTTCGCGTGACTGCCTGGTCTGCTCAGTTGTCGTCCAGGGGGGAGACTCGGATACCCCCATGCGGGGGATCCGCCTGGCTCGATCGCGGCAGCGTGGACTAGGTCAGCCCGACGCGCCTATCGGAGCTCGGTGCGCAGACGAAGAGCGCAGCGCTACGCCGTGCCTGCGTCGTCCGAGTTCATGAGGCCCAGAGTGCCACGTGCGGTCGCGCAGCACCAGATGGCTTTTCGGGACCTGGCTGGCTCAGCCGAAGCCGCCGCCTCCGCCGCCGCCTCCGCCGCCTCCCCCTCCTGAGAAGCCGCCGCCGCCCCCGCCGCCGCCCGAGTTCGGCGGGGCGAGCGCGTCTCCGAACCCCGAGGCGAGATCCCCGATCGAAAGGCTCGTCGCGCCCGAGCCGAGGTCGCCGCTCGACGAGATCCAGTAGATGGAGCTCGCCTGGTGGACGGCCTCGGGCATGTGGAGCTGTGCACCCTGCAGGACGCGTTCGGCGATCCCGAAGGCGATGCCGTACACGAGATACCGCTCCCAGAGCTCGAGCGTCGCGGGCGGCGCCTCCTGGAGACGAGGGAAGTCGGAGAGGTAGCGGCGGAACGCGCTCCAGCGCTCGGCCTCCGCCTGGGCGGTCGGCGCGCGGCGGCGCCACAGCCTGCGCCCGAAGATCACCGACGCGACGACGAGCGCCGCGTTGCCCAGCAGGCAGATCGCCCCTCCCACGAGCAGCACGTCCGAGTAGCGCGGGTAGACCGGGCGCCACCCGTCCTGAGCGAGGAAGATGAGCACTCCTCCGGCCGCCGCGAAGAGCACGGCGGCCGCAATGAGCGGCACGGCACCGATCGACCAGAACCAGCGCCGGCGACGGGTCTCGCGTCCGACTGCCTCCTTGAACGCGCTGAAGCGCGGGTGCATGGACTCGCGCGCGTCCTCGATGCGGTCGCGAAAGCGTGAGAGCCGCTCCGTCGAGCCGTCCAGGACCGCGTCGACGACGTCCGCGACGTCCCGCTCCCACGGCCTCAGATCCTGCGTGACGCCGGCCGAGAGCTCGAGGTCCGACACCGTCTCCGATCGGAGACCGCCCCAGATCGACCGTTCGGTCGTGACCGGCTCGGCCCTGTAGACGCCTCGGCGAACGAGATCGAAGAGCGTCGCCGTGAACTCGTACGAGCCCGCCTCACCACCCTGGCGCAGGAGCGTCGGCACGAGCGCCGGCTCGGTGTCCGTCGGGGGCTCCTGCTCGTACTCGCGATCGTAGGAGGTGCGGCGTTCCCGGCCAAAGAGCCAGTACACGGCCATGATGACGAGAAGCGCCGGGAGGATGCCGAGCGCGAGCACGATGATCGCCACGAGGAGGGGATGCGCCTTGAGCCGGTCGATCCTGTCCTGGTCGCGTGCGTAGACCTCGGCGTCAGCCCTCTCCTCCGCCACGATTCGGTCGAAGGCGTTTCCCCTGACGACCTTCATGCCGAGCGTCGAGGAGAACGCGGACCGCAGGATCAGAGTGCGAAGCTCGACGAACTGGTGGGCGGGAATCGAGACGGCGCGGAGCGTCGCCCGCCGCCCGGTCAGCTCGACGTCTCCGCGCACCCAGACGGGTTTGCCCCAGCCGCGAACGATGCGCCCCGGTGCGCTCTCGATCGCGACGAGCCGACCGAGTGGCTCGGCCCACTGATCCCCCCAGACCTTGAGGTTGACGTCGACGACGTCGTCGTACGCCACGGCGACCCGGCGCAGCGTGTACGAGATCGTGAAGGCGCGCGTCTGATCCCTGGCGTCGAAGTACCAGACGATCCGGGCTCCATCCCCGCGTCGTTCGACCCCGAACGTGCCGGGTACGCCCGGAGCGAGTTCGGTCGCGGTCCCCCGACGGTACGCGATGCCCCGCTCGGCGACGGACGGCAGTACGAGGCTCTCACCCTCGCGCAGCGGGATGTCGCGGTAGCCGAAGGTGATGCCGCCGGAGAACTGGGCGGTGATCTCCTCGCGGACGAGCAGCGAGCCGTCGGGCGCGACCCGGACCTCGACGTTCGCCTTCGGGAGCGAGTACGACTGCGCGTGCGCGAGCGAGGGCACGGCCAGCGCCGCGAGCGCGGCCAGCGCGACGAGAGCGGAGCGCAGTCTCAGGTGGCGAACTGCACGCGGGGTGCCTCCCGCGTGGCGTCTTCGGTCTCGAAGTACGCGCGCGGGCGGAA
>DATIBA010000180.1:0-28773 GCA_035457765.1 Gaiellaceae bacterium | reverse complement strand
GTACTCGATCGCCGCCACCTTCGCGGGAACCCCGTCCTTCGTGCGCTTGAAGTCGATCGTGCGGAACCGCCGCTTGTGACCGCCGCCCTGATGACGCGTCGTGATGCGGCCGCGGTTGTTTCGGCCGCCCTTCTTCGTCAGCGGCTCGAGGAGCGACTTCTCGGGTTCGGACTTCGTGATGTCCTCGAATCCGGAGACCGCCATGAACCGGCGGCCGGGGCTCGTCGGCTTGTACTTCTTCAGGGCCATCAGACGGATGCTCCTTCGAAGATCTCGATCTCGTGGCCCTCGCGGAGCTGGACGATCGCTTTCTTCCAGCCTGGCCTCGAGCCGCGTGTGAGGTTGCGACGCTTGGGCTTCGACTGCACCTTCACGATGTTGACGCTCTGCACCTTCACCTCGAAGAGCTCTTCGACGGCCTGCCGGATCTGGGTCTTGTGCGCGTCCTCGTGCACCTTGAACGTGTACTTCCGGTCGGTGATCAACGAGTAGCTCTTCTCCGAGACCACGGGCGCGAGCAGAACCTGATTCGGATGCAGGCTCACGACGCTGCCTCCACCGCAGCGCCCGCCCGCCCGAGCACGAGCGGGAGGGCCGCTTCCGAGACGAGCACCGACCGCGCCCAGACGAGAGCGGCGACCTCGAGCTCGCTCGGCGCGGTCACGAGGACCCTGTCGAGGTTGCGGAACGACTTGAAGACGATCTCCTCGTCGTCGGTCACGACGACGAGCGTCGGCCGCTCGCCCCAGTCTCCGAGCAGCTCGGCCGCCCGGCGCGTGGACGGGGCGTCGAATCCAGAGCCGTCGAGAATCGCGAGCGTGCCGTTTCCGGCGTGGTTGCTGAGCGCGCCGCGGAGTGCGGCCCGCCGGGCCTTGCGGTTGACCTTGACCTCGAAGCTGCGCATGCCCGGTGGAAACGCAACCCCGCCTCCGGTCCAGTGCGGCGCTCTCGTCGTCCCCGCGCGAGCACGGCCCGTGCCCTTCTGCCGCCACGGCTTCGAGCGACCGCCGGCGACGAGGCCGCGGCTCTTCGCGCCGCGCGTGCCGGCGCGGGCGGCGTTCAGCTCCGCCCGAACGGCCTCGTGGATCAAGCCCGGCTTCAGCTCGGCGGAGAAGACCGAGGCGTCGAGCGACACTTCCTTCTTCGCGCCTCCGAGGACAGGTGCCTTGGGCGCCGCCATCACGTGCTCCTGATCTCCACGAGACCGCTCGCGGGGCCGGGAACCGACCCTTTGACGAGCAGGAGGTTGCGCTCCGGATCCACCTCGTGTACGAGCCCCGGCTGGGTGACGCGCACGCCGCCCATGCGCCCCGACATCCGCATCCCCTTGAAGACGCGGGACGGGTAGGCGGAGGCGCCGATAGAGCCCGGCTTGCGAATGTTGTGCGAACCGTGGGAGACCGGGCCGCGGGTAAACCCGTGACGCTTGATCGTGCCCTGGTAGCCCTTGCCGATGGAGGTCCCGGAGACCTTGATCGCGTCCCCCGGCTCGAAGGCGTCGACCGTGACGGTGGCGCCGACGGCGAGATCCGTCTCCCCGCGCACCTCGACGACGTGCCGGTGCGGACCGAAACCAGCCTTCTTCAGGTGCCCGAGCTCGGGCTTCGAGATCTTCCTCTCTGCGACCTCCTCGAACGCGAGCTGCACGGCGTCGTAGCCGTCCGCCGCGGCCGTCTTGACCTGGAGAACCGGGCAGGGGCCGGCCTCGATGACGGTCACGGCCGTCATCTCCCCCGACTCGGGGTCGAAGACCTGACTCATGCCGAGCTTCCTGCCGAGGATTGCCTTCACAGCTTGATCTCGATATCCACCCCGGCCGGCAGGTCGAGGCGCATGAGCGAGTCGACCGTCTTGGGGGTGGGTGAGTGGATGTCGATGAGGCGCTTGTGCGTCCGAACCTCGAAATGCTCGCGCGAGTCCTTGTCGATGAACGGGCCGCGGATCACGCAGTAGACGTTCTTCTCGGTGGGCAGCGGCACCGGGCCGGTGATGGTCGCACCGGTCCGCTGCGCCGTCTCCACGATCTGGGATGCCGAGCGGTCGACCTGTTGATGGTCGTAGCCCTTCAGTCGGATGCGGATCTTCTGCTGAGCCATTTGCCAATGGGTAGGGGCGGGGAGATCCCGCCCCTACGCGATGATCTCCGTGACGACGCCGGCGCCGACCGTGCGCCCGCCTTCGCGAATCGCGAAGCGCAGCCCCTGGTCCATCGCGATCGGCTGGATGAGGTTGATCTCCATGTTCGTGTTGTCACCCGGCATGACCATCTCCTGGCCCTCGGGCAGGGCGATGGAGCCCGTCACGTCCGTGGTCCGGAAGTAGAACTGCGGCCGGTAGCCGTTGAAGAACGGCGTGTGGCGCCCGCCCTCGTCCTTCGAGAGGACGTACACCTCGGCCTTGAAGTGCGTGTGCGGCGTGATCGAGCCCGGCTTCGCGAGCACCTGGCCGCGCTCGACCTCCTCGCGCTTGATGCCGCGGAGCAGCGCACCCGCGTTGTCGCCGGCCTGCGCGTAGTCGAGCGTCTTCAGGAACATCTCGAGCCCCGTGACGACGGTCTTGTGCGTCTCCGGATGGATGCCGACGATCTCGACGTCCTCGCCGACCGTGAGCTTGCCCTGCTCGATGCGGCCGGTGACCACCGTGCCGCGACCGGTGATCGTGAACACGTCCTCGATCGGCATGAGGAAGGGCTTGTCGACGTCGCGCACCGGCTCGGGGATGTACGAGTCGACCGCGGCCATGAGCTCGAGGATCTTGGGCGTCCACTCGGCGTCGCCCTCGAGCGCCTTCAGCGCCGATACCTGGACGACCGGAATGTCGTCGCCCGGGAACTCGTACTTCGAGAGAAGCTCGCGGACTTCCATCTCGACGAGCTCGAGCAGCTCGGGATCGTCGACCATGTCCGCCTTGTTCAGCGCGACCACGATCGACGGGACCTCGACCTGCCGCGCAAGCAGGATGTGCTCCCTCGTCTGCGGCATCGGACCGTCGGCAGCGGAGACGACGAGGATCGCGCCGTCCATCTGCGCCGCGCCGGTGATCATGTTCTTGATGTAGTCGGCGTGCCCGGGGCAGTCGACGTGGGCGTAGTGGCGGTTTTCCGTCTCGTACTCGACGTGCGCCGTGTTGATCGTGATGCCGCGCTGGCGCTCTTCGGGCGCCTTGTCGATCGCGTCGAACGACGTCATCTCGGTGTTGGTGCCGGAATCGGCGAGAACCTTCGTGATCGCTGCCGTGAGCGTCGTCTTGCCGTGGTCGATGTGGCCGATCGTGCCGACGTTGACGTGCGGCTTGGTGCGCTCGAACTTCTGCTTAGCCATCTGCTCCTATCCTCCGAGCTCGTCTTGCCTCGATTTACGCTGTCTAGTCGCCCACCACGATCGACTCGGCGATCGTGGCGGGAACTTCCTCGTAGCGGTCGAACTGCATCGTGAATGTCGCGCGTCCCTGCGTCATCGAGCGAAGGTCGGTCGCATAGCCGAACATCTCCGCGAGCGGAACGACCGCGCGAATCGACTGCGACCCACCGACCGGCTCGAGCTCGACGACCCGGCCACGACGACCGTTCAGGTTACCGATCACATCGCCGAGGAAATCGTCGGGTGTGACGACCTCCACGGACATGACCGGCTCGAGGAGCCTGGGCCGGGCGCGCTTCATCCCTTCCTTGAACGCCATCGAGCCGGCGATCTTGAAGGCCCGCTCGCTCGAGTCGACCTCGTGGTACGAGCCCTCGACCAGCTCGATCCTCACGTCCACCACCGGGAACCCGGCGAGGACGCCCGAGCTCATCGCTTCCTCGATGCCCTGGTCGACTGCCGGGATGTACTCCTTGGGGATCTTGCCGCCGACGATCTTGTCCACGAACTCGTAGCCCCCGCCCGGGTTCGGGACGAGGTTCACGACGACGTCGCCGTACTGCCCTGAGCCCCCCGTCTGGCGAACGAACTTGCCCTGGACCTTCTCGGCGGGTTGCGTGATCGTCTCGCGATAGGCAACCTGAGGCCGTCCGACGTTGCCCTCGACCCTGAACTCGCGCAGGAGGCGGTCGACGATGATCTCGAGGTGCAGCTCGCCCATGCCGGCGATGAGCGTCTGCCCGGTCTCCTCGTCCGACGAGACGCGGAAGGTCGGGTCCACCTCGGCGAGCCGTTGGAGCGCCTGCGAGAGCTTGTCCTGATCCGCCTTCGTCTTCGGCTCGATCGCAACCGAGATGACAGGATCCGGAAACGACATCGACTCGAGGACGATGGGCGCCGAGCCGACTGCGAGCGTGTCGCCGGTCGTCGTGAACTTCAGCCCGACAGCGGCGGCGATCTCACCGGCGCCGATCTCCTCGCGCTCCTCGCGGTGGTTCGCGTGCATCTGCAGGATGCGGCCGATGCGCTCCGTCTTCCCGTTCGTCGTGTTGAGCACGCGATCCCCGGCCCTGACCTGGCCCGAGTACACGCGGAAGTACGTGAGCTTCCCGACGTACGGGTCGGTCATGACCTTGAAGGCGAGGGCGGCGAAGGGCGCCTCTGGATCGGCCGCGCGCGTCGCGTCCTCGTCGCTCTTGGGATCGACGCCCTGCACGGCGGGCACGTCGAGTGGACTCGGCAGGTAGTCGACGATTGCATCCAGGAGCGACTGGACGCCCTTGTTCTTGAAGGCCGAGCCGGCGAGAACGGGCGTGATCCTGCCTGCGAGCGTCCCGCGGCGGAGTGCCCGCCGGATCATCTCGGAGGTGACCGCGCCCTCGTCCTCGAGGTACGTCTCCATGAGCTCGTCGTCGAACTCCGCGACGCGGTCGATCAGTGCATGGTGCCCTGCCTCCACGGCAGCGGCGAGCTCCTCCGGCACCTCGTCGACCGAGAGCTCCGTGCCGAGCGCGTTCGTGTACGTGACGGCCTTCATGTCGACGAGGTCGACGATCCCGGCGAAGGCGTCCTCGCTTCCGATCGGGACGTGGATCGGCACGGGTGTCGCGCCGAGACGATCACGCATCGACTGGACGGCTGCGTCGAAGTCCGCTCCGACGCGGTCCATCTTGTTGATGAACGCGATCCGTGGGACGCGGTAGCGGTCGGCCTGCCGCCAGACGGTCTCGGACTGCGGCTGGACGCCGGCGACCGCGTCGAAGACGGCGACCGCGCCGTCGAGCACGCGAAGGCTTCGCTCGACTTCGACCGTAAAGTCCACGTGCCCGGGCGTATCGATAATGTTGATCCGATGATCACGCCATTCCGCTGTCGTCGCCGCCGAGGTGATCGTGATGCCGCGCTCCTGCTCTTGCGCCATCCAGTCCATGGTCGCGGCGCCCTCGTGGACCTCGCCCATCTTGTGCGTACGCCCGGTGTAGTAGAGGATCCGCTCGGTCGTCGTCGTCTTGCCCGCGTCGATGTGAGCCATGATCCCGATGTTTCGGACGCGGTCGAGCCCTACGGGTGTGGCGACTGTAGACATACCGGCGGCCCCGTTACCAGCGGTAGTGCGCGAAGGCCTTGTTGGCCTGCGCCATCCGGTAGATGTCGTCCTTCTTCTTGTACGCGCCGCCCTGCTGGCTCAGCGCGTCGACGAGCTCGCCGGCGAGCTTGTCGGGCATGCCCTTCTCGCGCCGCTCGCGCGCGTTCTGCACCAGCCAGCGCAGTGCGAGCGTCCGGGCTCGGCGCTGCGGAACCTCGACGGGAACCTGGTAGTTCGCGCCCCCCACGCGGCGCGAGCGAACCTCGAGAACCGGTGTGACGCTCTTCACCGCCTGTTCGAGTACCTCGAGCTGCGCCTTGCCCGTCTTCTCGCCGGCAATCGCGAGCGCGTCGTAGACGATCTGCTCCGCCACGGACTTCTTGCCGGCGAGCATCAGCCGGTTGACGAGCTGAGACACGAGGACCGAGCCGTGTACGGCGTCGGGCTCGAGCTGGCGAGGCTGGATCTCCGCGCGGCGGGGCATCAGGCCTTCTTCGCTCCGTACTTCGAACGAGCCTGACGCCGCTCCGAGACACCGGCGGAATCGAGCCCGCCCCGGATCACCTTGTAGCGGAAGCCCGGAAGGTCCCTCACGCGCCCGCCGCGAACGAGCACGACGGAGTGCTCCTGCAGGTTGTGGCCCTCACCCGGGATGTAGGCACCGACCTCTGCGCCGTTCGTGAGACGAACGCGGGCGACCTTCCGGAGGGCCGAGTTCGGCTTCTTCGGCGTCGTCGTGTACACGCGCGTGCAGACGCCGCGCTTCTGCGGCGCTCCCCGGAGAGCCGGGGTCTTCGTCTTCGACTTCGGGGTCTTCCGACCCTTTCGCACGAGTTGGTTGACTGTCGGCACGCGCTGCTCCTACTGAAGGTCGACTGCTTTCTCCACACAGAAAGGCAGGCGGGCACCAACACGCCCACCTACCGGGCCGCGAGATCCTAGCAGACCGTCGTGCGCACTCGCCGGTGGGAGGTTCCCGCGATTCCAGCCCGGCCACGCCTTTCGGGGGGCCGTAGCGCGCTGCCTCTCGCCTGAATACAGTGAGCCAGGGGAGTGGTTGGATTGAGATGGTGACTGCGGTAGTCGCCGTGGCAGCCGTCGCGGCAGTGCTCGTCGTAGCGGTCCTCGTGGCACGCTGGGCCAGCCTGCGCTCGCAACGCCGGTTCGAGGCCGTCGTCGGCCAGCTCGACACGCACATGGAGGCGATCTCGCGGAATCTGGAGCGTGCCGTCGAGCGCTCGGACGAGGCGCGCGGGCATGGTGTCGGCGACTTCGGGCTGACGCTGGATCTCGCCGATCTGCTCCAACGACTCGTTGAAGAAGCCGCGATGCGCACGGGAGCACAGGCAGCGACAGTGCGGGTGCGCGGAGCCGGTGAAATGCCTTCCGTCGCATCGTTCGGAACGGGAGACGGCGCGGCGCTGCTCGAGGCGAGCCTCGGCCCTCCGGATGCACGGCCCTTCCGCGCGCTGACCCTGAACTGGATCTACGCGGAAGCGCTCGAGGGTGACGACGTCTCGTATCGATCGGGGCTGGTGGTTCCGATCGTCGAAGACGGCGTGGAGACGGGCGCGCTCGCCACGTACGCGCGCGGTTCTGCCGCGTTCAGGCCCGAGCACGCACGCGCCCTACAGGCTCTCGCAGACGACGCTGCTCCTGGCATCACGAACGCGCGTCGCTTCGCCGAGGCGGAGCTGCGCGCCGTCACCGATGGGCTCACGGGTGTCCGCAACCGCCGCGGGTACGACGAGGAGCTCGAGCGTGAGCTCGCACGGGCCCGGCGAACCGCACGGCCTCTCTCTCTCCTTCTTCTCGACCTCGACAACTTCGCGGACATCAACGCCCGCTTCGACTATCCGGGCGGCGATCTCGTGCTTCAGGAGTTCGCGGACCTCCTGGAGCGGGCCGCCCGCGCGACCGACACCGTGTGTCGTCGCGGTGGCGAGGAGTTCGGGATCCTCCTTCCCGAGACCACGGGCGACGAGGCTCGCCAGTTCTACATCCGTCTCCGCGACGAGGTCGCAGCGACCGGATTCTCGAACGTCGGTCGCCTGACGTTCTCGGCAGGGCTCGTCGAATGGCGGCCGAACGAGTCGCGCGAGTCGCTCGATGCCCGCGTGTCCGCGGCCGTCAACCGGGCGAAGCGCGCAGGCAAGGACCGCCTCGAAGCCGACTGGCCCTAGAGCTTCCAGCGTGATGGTTTGCCCGTCGCTGGGCGGATGATCGACGCCGTCAGCCGAGGACGCAGGATCACGGTGCTCAGCGCCGCGCAGCGGCATGGCCGTTCACTTGGGTGGGAGCTCGTCTACGGTCGCGAGTCGCCGCCCAGCGCGCCGCTTCGGGCTCGTGCAACGAGAGAAACGGTGCATACGTCGACAGAGTCACCAGGCCTAGCTCCGGCAGGCGATCTCTCTCGCAAACGAGTCTACCCTCCGCGGCTTTCTGCATCCGCACCGTCCACGCCGCGTAGGCATCGGCCCGGCGCTCGCTCGCCAGGGCGTGCACGATCGCGGGCCGCGAGACCGCAAGTCCATAGGCGCCGAGCGCACCGGTGTCGTCGAGCGCCTTCACCCTGTACACGCCTTCCACCGTCCGGACGGTCGCGCGCTGGCCCGTCGTCATGCGAAAGATGGCTTCGGGGGCCGAAGTTGCGAGCGCGATCCCCGTCCCTCCGGGAAGCCAACTCGGTGCCGGTGAGACGACGACTCGGCGTGCGACCACCGGTGCGTACGTCGCACGGAACCGTGCGACGTCCGCGCCGGAGGTCCGCGAAACGGTGAGACGCGTACGAATCTCGCGAGCCCTGAGCTCGTCGCCGATGATCCCGCGCGCGACCGTGAGGCTCGCACCGGATTCGGCGAGCGCCGACCGATACGCGGACGGGCTTCCGCCGAAGCGGGTATCCACGATGCGCGCCTCGACACCGAGCGCCTCGGTGGGAGAGACTCGCGCGCGCTCGCGCTCGATCGCGCGCACGACGAGCGCGGTCAACGCAAGCTCACGGTCGCGCGTCAGCTTCGCGAGCGACGCCACGCTCGATGCGGTCAAGGCGCTCGAGCCGTACACGCAACGGGCGCCGGCTGGCAGGTCGAGCTGGCCCGTCTTCACGTCGGCGTCGAACTCGTCCCCGAGGACAGCCGGGGCGTCGCACAGGCTTGCATCTCTCACCCAGAGCCAGACACAGGCGGTGAAGGTCTTGTCCGGATCGTTCGACCGCTCGTTGCGCTGCGCCCACCCCCACGACCAGACGTGGCCGAGTCGGAGCTCGCGCGCAACCTGACGAACGGCCAGGGCATGCCACTTCGCCACGCTGAACCAGCGCGAGCGTGGGGCGAGCCCTTCTCGACCGCCGGTGCCGGCGCCCGTCTGGAAGCCGATCATGATCCCGATTCGCGAGGAGGGGATGCCCAGCGCCAGCAGTTTCGCGGCCGACTGCCGATGGCGCATCCTGAGGCGACGCGAGCCGTGAACCGGGCCGTCGCGCCAGATGAGATTCGCATTCGCGTAGTTCTCGAGAACGAGGTCGGAGACTGCCGCGACCGACTTCCACCAGGCCGCCGCGTCACCACCCGTGAAAGGCTCGCTCGAGACGAGGAGAGCCGGGCGGCCGCCACGGGCAGCGAGTCGGCTGACGAACCGGAGCACGTTCGCGCGATACCGCTCCGCGGTCGGTGTCAACGGCGTCGGCAGGGAGGCGCCCCAGAGCTCGTTGAGGGCGATCAACGGCTGCTCGCAGCCGCTCACCGACACGGCATAGTCGAAGAGCGAGTCGGCTCGCCTCTCGATGACGGACGCGTCGGCCGGCTCCGACGGGGTCCCGACCCGCTTCCGCAGGTACATGTCCCAGTGCACCGTCCCCGCGCCGGCCCCGCGAGCCTCGGCAGCGAGCTGCGGACCGCCGGTCGCGACGACGACTCCGGGACGCGCAAAGCGCTCGCGCCAGAAGGACACGGACGAGTCCGCGAAGTCGAGCCAGACCGGTTGCTCCTCCGGCAACCCGCAGGAGAGAGCCGCCGAGCCGGTCGCGGGCCAGGCGAGAAGGACCACGATCGTGCCGATTGCAGCGACGAAACCCCTGCACATGGGCATCAGAGGTAGCAGAAAGTGGTTAGGAACGTGTCTGGGTGTCAACGCCGACCGGGGTCAGACCCATGGGGCCTGACCCCAGTCACGAGTGCTACTGCTCCCCGTCGACGGGTGGCTCGAGCTCGGCCGCCTCGCCGTCCGCTTCGAGCGGAACCTCGTCGTCGAACGAGAGGCCGAGCGAATCGAGGTCGAAGCCGTCACCCTCGCCGATCTCCTCGAGCGCGGCGAGCAGCTCGGCCTCGGCCTCGGGCCGCGCGAACGTCACAGGAAGGGGCTCCGTCGGCTCGATCGTGATCTGCCGGTACTGCTTCAGGCCCGTGGCGGCGGGGATCAGCTTGCCGATGATGACGTTCTCCTTGAGCCCGTTCAGGTGGTCGACCTTGCCCTCGATAGCCGCGTCGGTCAACACCTTCGTCGTCTCCTGGAACGACGCGGCCGAGAGGAACGACTCGGTGGCGAGCGACGCCTTCGTGATGCCGAGGATGATCGGCTCGAAGGTCGCCTCCTCCTTCTTCTCCTTCTTCACGCGAGCGTTCTCGCGCTCGAGGACGACACGGTCGACGAGCTGCCCGGGCAGGAGAGTCGTGTCGCCGGCGCTCTCGATCCGGACCTTCTTCAGCATCTGCCGGACGATGAGCTCGATGTGCTTGTCGTGGATCTCGACTCCCTGGGACTTGTAGACCTTCTGCACCTCACCGACGAGGTACAGCTCGGTCGGAGTCGCACCCTTGAGGAGCAGGAGATCCGCCGGATTGAGCGACCCTTCGTTGAGCGCATCCCCGGCTTCGACCGTCTGCCCGTGGGCGACGCTGAGGCGCGTGCGGCGCGGGAAGCTGTACTCCCGTGGGTCCGGGAGCTCACCGCTCGCGTCGAGACCGCTCGGCGTGACGGTCACCTTGATCGTGCGTTCGGCATCCTCGATGTCGACCTTGCCCGCGACCTCGGCGAGCGTCGCCGCACCCTTGGGATTGCGGGCTTCGAAGATCTCGACGACACGCGGGAGGCCGTGGGTGATGTCCGCCCCGGCCACGCCACCCGTGTGGAACGTGCGCATGGTCAGCTGCGTCCCGGGCTCGCCGATCGACTGCGCGGCGATGATTCCGACCGCGTCGCCGATCTCGGCCATGCCGCCAGTGGCCATGAACGTGCCATAGCACGCCCGGCAGAGCCCGTACTCGCTGCGGCACTTGAGCACCGAGCGAACCGGCACGATCGCCGAGTCGGCATACTCGCCGAACTCCTCGACGAGGCGCCGAAGCGCGCTCATGGTGATCTCGGCCCCCTTCTCGACGATCACCGTCTTGCCGGGCTTGCCGTCCTTGATCGGCTTCGCGATGTCGGCCGCAGCGACGCGTCCGGCGACGCTCTTGTTCGGGGAGTCGTCGAGGATGAGGGCGAGCTCGATGTGATCCTCGGTGCCGCAGTTCTGCTCTCGGACGATGACGTCCTGGCTGACGTCCACGAGGCGCCGCGTGAGATACCCCGAGTCGGCGGTGCGGAGCGCTGTGTCCGCGAGACCCTTCCGGGCGCCGTGCGTCGAGATGAAGTACTCGAGGACGGTGAGACCCTCCATGAAGTTGGCCTTGATCGGTCGTGCGATGATCTCGCCCTTCGGATCGGCCATCAAGCCGCGCATGCCGGCCAGCTGTCGGATCTGATTGAAGGATCCTCGCGCACCCGAGTTGGCCATCATGTAGATCGGGTTCGTCTGCGAGAGATTCGCCATCATCGACTCGGCGACGTCGTCTGTCGCCTGCGTCCAGATGGCGACGACGCGCTCGTCGCGCTCTTCCTCCGTCATCAGGCCACGGTCGTACTCGCGCCCGACCTTCGCGACCTCTTCCTCGTAGCGGGCGAGGATCTCCTCCTTGTCGTCCGGGATGACGATGTCGTTCTTCGAGATCGTTATCCCGGCGCGAGTAGCGAAGCGGAACGTCAGCGACTTGATGACGTCGAGTGCCGAGGCGATCGTGTTCGGCCCGTAGAGCTCGACGAGCTCGCCGATGAAGGCGTCGAGCTCGCGCTTCGTGAGCGTTCGGTTGAGGAAGGGGTGATCCTCGAAGTCGCCGCCGGTCGCCTCGTCGAGCGCCCGCTCGACCTCGGCGTTGAAGATGACGCGGCCCGGCGTCGTCACGAGCCGCTCGCCGCTCCACTCGTACTCGATCGGATCCTGGAAGTCGACCGATCCCGCCTCGAGGGCGAACTCGACGTCCTCCTCGGTGCGGAACCGCTGGAGCCCTTCCTTGCCGAGCGCCTTGGCCAGGTTGGCCGCAGAGGCGTCGGCGAGATCGTGCTCGCAGTACGTGAGGAAGTACGCGCCGAGCACCATGTCCTGGTTCGGCGTCGCGAGCGGCCGGCCGCTCGCCGGCGAAAGGATGTTGTTGGACGAGAGCATGAGCACTCGGGCCTCCGCCTGCGCCTCGGCGCTGAGCGGAAGGTGGACCGCCATCTGGTCGCCGTCGAAATCGGCGTTGAACGCCTGGCAGACCATCGGATGGACCTGGATCGCCTTGCCCTCGACGAGCACGGGCTCGAATGCCTGGATCCCGAGTCGGTGCAGCGTCGGTGCGCGGTTCAGCAGCACCGGGTGCTCGGCGATGACCTCCTCGAGCACGTCCCAGACCTCCGGGATCATGGACTCCACCATCTTCTTGGCGGCCTTGATGTTCTGGACCGCCTTGCGCTCCACGAGCCGGCTCATGATGAACGGCTTGAACAGCTCGAGGGCCATGAGCTTGGGCAGCCCGCACTGATGGAGCTTGAGGTTGGGGCCCGCGACGATCACGGAGCGGCCGGAGTAGTCGACGCGCTTGCCGAGCAAATTCTGCCGGAAACGGCCCTGCTTGCCCTTCAGCATGTCGGAGAGCGACTTCAACGGGCGGTTGCCCGGACCGGTGACGGCCCGTCCGCGGCGTCCGTTGTCGAAGAGGGCGTCGACGGCCTCCTGAAGCATCCGCTTCTCGTTGTTCACGATGATCTCGGGCGCACCCAGATCGAGCAGACGCTTCAGGCGGTTGTTCCTGTTGATGACGCGGCGATAGAGATCGTTGAGGTCGCTCGTCGCGAAGCGGCCGCCGTCGAGCTGCACCATCGGGCGTAGCTCGGGCGGAATGACCGGAACGGCCTCGAGAACCATCCACTCGGGTCTGTTACCGGACTTGATGAAGGCCTCGACGACCTTCAGTCGCTTGATCGCCCGCTGCTGCTTCTGCCCCTTCGACGTCTTGATGACGTCGCGCAGGGAGAGCGACTCGTCGTCGAGATCGAGGTCGCGGAGCAGGTCGCGAACTGCTTCGGCACCCATGCCGCCGCGGAAGTAGACACCGAATCCGTACGGTGAGCCGAACCGATCCTTCAACTCGCGGAAGATCTGCTCGTCGCCGACGATCATCTTCGGCTCGAGCTCCTTGAACAGGAGCCAGGTCTGCTCGAGGCGTCGCACCGCCTCGACCGCGGCCTCGCGGGTGTCCTCGCGACGAAGATCGATGTCGGCGATCATCTCGCGCACCTTCAGGGCCCACTGCCCGATCGCGTCGAGGTCCTCCTTGCGGGTTCCCTCGACGAGGCAGAGGTCGTACGCGAGCTCGCGCACGGCTGCCGCGTCCGCGTCGGGATCGACGGCCGCGAGCACGTCCGCGAGGAGACCGTTTCCGACCTCGCGTGCCCGCTCGAGGTTCTTGCGGTCGACGTCCGTGACGAGGGCCGCATCCTCCTCGGAGAGCTCGGCTCCCGCGAGCAGTGCGTCCTGGATGCGCTTCAGGTGTTTCGTGATCGCGCCCTTCTTCGAGCCCGTCGCCTTCTCCAGCTCCGCCCGCAACGGCGCCAGCGCGGCCTCGATCTGCACGGCCGCCGCGGCCACGGACTCGACCTCGCGTGGAGCGAGACGTCGGTCCTCGCGGGTTGCCGTCTGCCGAACGAGCTCGCGAACGCGTCGTGGGTCCTCGTTCGTCATCTTCTTGGCGAGCTCGACGAAGACACCGCCGCCGAGCGTCCGGATCTCCTCGAGCGACGGCAGTGCCGACTCCTCCGCCCAGTTCGAGAGCCCCCGCACCCAGAAGTCGTCGTCCTCGTCGAAGTTGCGCTCCTTGCCCGTGGCGAAGAAGTCCTTTCGCCGCGCGAACCGATCGTCGAGGCCGGAAAGGGCCTCGTCACGGTCCAAGTAGATCCGCTCGCTCTCCCCCGCGACCTTGTCCTCGAGGTCCGCGAGGTCTGCCTGCCGCTTCTCGCGATCGACCGCAGTAACGATCGACGCGGCGAAGTAGAGCACCTTCTCGAGCTCGCGAGGAGCGATGTCGAGCAGGTACCCGATCCGGCTGGGAACGCCCTTGAAGAACCAGATGTGCGAGACGGGAGCGGCGAGATCGATGTGCCCCATCCGCTCGCGCCGAACCTTCTGCCGGGTCACCTCGACCCCGCAGCGCTCGCAGATGATGCCCTTGTAGCGGACCCGCTTGTACTTCCCGCAGTAGCACTCCCAGTCCTTCGTGGGACCGAAGATTCGCTCGCAGAAGAGACCGTCACGCTCGGGCTTGAGCGTGCGGTAGTTGATGGTCTCCGGCTTCGTCACCTCGCCGGAGGACCAGTCGCGGATCTGCTTGCTCGACGCCAGACCGATCCGGATCGAGTCGAAGTCGTTGATATCGGGACCGCGCCTACTGGGTTCCATCTAGAGCCTCGAACCTCTCTCTCTGAAGTCGGTGATCTCCGGGGTCATTCTTCGACCTCGGCGTCCGCGAGGTCGACTTCGAGCGGGACTTCCTCGCTCACGAGGTCCCCGAGCTCCTCGTCCGCGGCGAGCACGAGCTCGCCACCCTCGTCGGCGCGCTCCTCGCCCTCCTCGACCTCCTCGGCCGGGGGCTGGCGCGCGGCCGCGCGCAACGAGCCGGGCGACAGATCGATGCCGAGCTCTTCGGCGGCCCGCAGGAGCTCGTCGTCCTCCTCCCGGACCTCGACCTCGCGACCCTCGTCGGAGAGCACCTGGACATCGAGTGCGAGCGACTGCATCTCCTTGAGCAGCACCTTGAACGACTCGGGAATCGACGGTTCGGCGATGTTCTCGCCCTTGACGATCGCCTCGTACGCCTTCACGCGGCCGATCGTGTCGTCGGACTTGATCGTGAGCATCTCCTGCAACGTGTACGCGGAGCCGTACGCCTCGAGCGCCCAGACCTCCATCTCGCCGAAGCGCTGGCCGCCGAACTGGGCCTTCCCGCCGAGCGGCTGCTGTGTGACGAGCGAGTAGGGTCCGGTGGAGCGCGCGTGGATCTTGTCGTCCACGAGGTGCAGGAGCTTCAGGATGTACATGAAGCCGACCGTCACGTCCTGCTTGAACGGCTCGCCGCTCTTCCCGTCGTAGAGCTCGACCTTTCCGGAGCAGCGGCTGCCACGAGCTTCGGAATCGTCGACGCTCATCGCGACGAGCCCGTTCGAGCCTCCCGCCCGAGCGAGCTCGACGAGAGCGTCGTCGACGTCCCCCTCGGTCGCCCCGTCGAACACCGGTGTCGCCACGCAGCGCGGGTCGGGCGCGTTGATGGGCGCCCGTGCGCTGACGCGGCCGCCCTCCGGGAAGACGCCGTGCGCCGCGGCCCACCCGAGATGCGTTTCGAGAATCTGGCCGATGTTCATCCGGCTCGGCACGCCGAGTGGGTTGAGGACGACGTCGACCGGGCGGCCGTCCGTGAGGAACGGCATGTCCTCCTCGGGCACGATCTTCGAGATGACGCCCTTGTTGCCGTGGCGACCTGCGAGCTTGTCGCCCTCGGCGATCTTGCGCTTCTTGGCAACGTACACGCGAACGAGCTCGTTCACGCCAGGGGGTAGGTCGTCCCCCGCATCGCGGGCGAACGTCTTGACGCCGATGACCTTGCCGCCTTCGCCGTTGGGGACCTTGAGCGACGTGTCCCGAACCTCGCGCGCCTTCTCCTTGAAGATCGCACGGATCAGCTTCTCTTCCGCCGTCAGCTCGGTCTCGCCCTTGGGCGTGACTTTGCCGACGAGCAGGTGGCCGGCGTCCACGTCGGCGCCGATGCGCACGACGCCGCGCTCGTCGAGGTTCGCGAGCGACTCCTCCGAGCGGTTCGGGATGTCGCGCGTGATCTCCTCGTCGCCGAGCTTCGTCGAGCGGGCGTCGATCTCGTACTCGTGGATGTGGATCGAGCTCAGGACGTCGTCCTTCACGAGCCGTTCCGAGATGACGATCGCGTCCTCGAAGTTGAATCCCTCCCACGGCATGAACGCCACGAGCAGGTTTGCCCCGAGCGCAAGCTCGCCACCGTCGGTCGAGCTGCCGTCCGCGAGCACCTCGCCCTTCTTGACGCGGTCGCCGAGGGTGACCACGGGCTTCTGATGGATCAGCGTGCCCTGGTTCGAGCGCATGAACTTCGTCAACGGATACTCGTCACGGGTGCCCCTACCCTCGACGACGATGCGCTCGGCATCGACGTCGACGACCGTGCCGTCGTTGTGCGCGAGAACGACGTCGCCCGAGTCTGCGGCTGCCCGGAACTCGAGGCCGGTACCGACGAGCGGCGCCTGCGGGATCATCAGCGGCACCGCCTGGCGTTGCATGTTGGCGCCCATCAGAGCGCGGTTGGCGTCGTTGTGCTCGAGGAACGGGATGAGAGCCGTCGCGACCGACACGATCTGGGCCGGAGAGACGTCCATGTACTCGACGTCCTTCGGCGAGACGATGACGGCCTCGCCCTCCCGGGATCGGCAAAGAACCTGGTCGTTGAGGAACCTACCGGTCTTGGAGTCGACCGGCTCCGACGCCTGCGCGATCGTGAACTGACGCTCCTCGGCGGCGTCGAGGTAGATGATCTCGTCGGTCACCTTCCCGCCCTTGACGACGCGGTACGGAGTCTGGATGAATCCGAACTCCGACACGGTCGCGAACGACGCGAGCGAGCCGATGAGACCGATGTTGGGACCCTCCGGCGTCTCGATCGGACACATCCGCCCGTAGTGGGTCGGATGCACGTCGCGCACCTCGATCGGGGCGCGCTCTCGGGTCAGGCCACCCGCACCGAGCGCAGAGAGGCGGCGGCGGTGCGTCAGGCCCGCGAGCGAGTTCGTCTGGTCCATGAACTGCGAGAGCTGCGAGGACCCGAAGAACTCCTTCAGCGCTGCGACGACGGGCCGGATGTTGATGATCGTCTGCGGCGTGATCGTGTCGACGTCCTCGGTGGTCATGCGCTCCCGGACGACCCGTTCCATCCGGTAGAGACCGACCCTGAACGCCTCCTGAATCAGCTCGCCCGTCGTCCGCAGGCGCCGATTTCCGAAGTCCTCGTACTCGTCGAGCTCCCCGCGAATCGGATCGCGCGAGAGCTGCGCCGCGTCCGCCGCGAAGTCCTTTGCGTCCTCGGGCACGCCGAGCTTCGTCGGGAGATCGACGAGCCGCCGAACGAGAGCCAGAATGTCCTCGGTCGTTAGGACACGCGTGTCCTCCGGTACCTGTACGCCGAGGCGCTGGTTCAGCTTGTAACGGCCGACCTTGGTCAGGTCGTAGCGCTTGGGGTCGAAGAAGAGCGCCCTCAGGAGGTTCCTGGCGTTGTCGAGCGTCGGAGGCTCGCCCGGGCGCTGCTTCTTGAACACCTCGATGAGCGCTTCCTCCTCGCGCGTCGTGGGATCCTTGTCGAGGGTGTTCGCGATGTAGGCCGAACCGCCGAACAGCTCGAGGATCTTCTCGTTCGAAGTCGTGTCGAGCTGGAAGCCCGTCGTCGGGTCCTCGGCCGGAAGCGCACGCAGAAGCGTGGTGATCGGCAGCTTGCGCTTGCGGTCGATGCGGGCGTAGACGATGCCCTTCTTGTCGATCTCGACCTCGAGCCAGGAGCCGCGCGAGGGCATGAGATTTGCCATGAAGACCTGCTTCGTGGCGTCCTTGGGCTCCATCAGGTAGGCGCCCGGGCTGCGGACGAGCTGCGTGACGATCACGCGCTCGGTCCCGTTGATGATGAACGTGCCCCAGGGGGTCATCATGGGGAAGTCGCCCATGAAGACCCGCTGCTCGCGGATCTCGCCGGTCTCCTTGTTGACGAAGCGGACCGTGATGGAGAGCGGGACCTGGTAGGTCAGGTCCTTCTCGCGGCACTCCTGGATCGTGAACTGCGGATCCCCGAACTCGTACTCGCCGAAATCGACGGCGAGCGTCCCCGTGTAGTCCTCGATCGGCGAGATGTCGTCGATCGTCTCGCGAAGGCCGTCCTCGATGAACCAGCTGAAGGACGCCTTCTGGATGTCGATGAGGTTGGGGAGGTCGAGGACATGCTTCAGGCGCGAAAAGCTCTTACGCGCGCGCGGCGCGACAGCGACGCTGCTCAAGTGTTATTGCCTCCCTTGACTGCGTGCAGGGCTTGGACGGGCAGGGTTGAACGAACGGGCCTCGGCGGAACCACGAAGGATAGCGCACGAGCGCACTTCACCGCAACCGCTGGGCGGTCGGTGGATTGCGTCTCACAAGGATAGCGGACGGCGTCAAACGAGACGCGGGAAGTGCGACTCGCTCGCACGACGCACGTTCGGCCGAAAGGGCCTTCATTCGTCCCGGTGCTGCGCTTACTTCAGCTCGACCGTGGCGCCCGCCTCCTCGAGTTGCCCCTTGATCGACTCGGCCTCGTCCTTGGCGGCGCCCTCCTTGACGGCGCCGGGGGCTCCGTCGACGAGGTCCTTCGCCTCCTTGAGCCCCAGACCCGTGACCGCGCGCACGACCTTGATCACCTGGATCTTCTTCTCGCCGGCCGCCATGAGCATGACGTCGAACGAGTCCTTCTCCTCCTCGACCGCGGCACCGTCGCCACCGCCTGCGGCCGGCACCGCTGCGACCGCGACCGGAGCGGCCGCAGTCACGCCCCACTCCTCCTCGATCGACTTCTTCAGCTCGACGAGCTCGAGCACCGTCATCTTGCCTAGCGTGTCGAGCACCTTCTGGACATCGGTCGCCATTACTCCTCCTCTTCCTTTTCAGCTTCTTCCGTTTCAGCTGCCTCGGGGGCTGCTTCGTGAGCAGTCGATTCGGTTGACGATTCTTGGGCGGCAGATTCGGCCGAGGCCGAATCTGCCAGTGTGACCGCACTGGCTTCGGCGTCCGTCTCGACCTCGGCGACCGCTTCGAGTGCGGGCTCGACGACTTGCCCCTGCTGCTCGAGCTGCTCGATGCGGGCGTCGATGAGCCCGTGCAGATCGCGCAGCGGTGCCGAGACGAGCGCGAGCAGCTGGGTGAGCGGCGCGACGATCGCGCCAGCGAGCTGCCCTCGGAGCACCTGCATCGATGGGAGGGTCGCGAGCTCCGCGACCTGCTCGCCGGAGAGCGTCTTCCCTTCGAGGATCCCACCGCGGAGGACCAGGACGTTCGTCTCCTTCGCCGTTGCGGCCAGCGCTTTGGCGACAGCAGCTGGATCGCCCGACGACTCGATGAACGCGATCGCGGTCGGGCCCTCCAGCATCACGAGAAGCGCCTCCGCCCCGGCCCGTTCGGCGGCGCGGCGGGTCAGCGTGTTCTTGACGATGCGGAACCGAGCGCCATGCTCGAGGAGCACGTCACGCAGCGATTCGAGCTGCTTGTTCGTCAACCCGCGGTAGTCCGCGACGATCAGCGTCTCCGTCGCGCTCAGGTCGGCCGCGAGCTCGGCGACGATCCGTTCCTTGTCCGTTTTCAGCACGTCGTGTCCTCCTCGAACGACGAAACCCGCACGAGGCGGGTTCGATCGAGCGCGGCGCGCACGAACAGAACCTGCCTCGGCCGGACCTACGTCACGCTCAGGGCTCAGTGCCGCAAGGCGACTGCCGGCTGTCTTCGGCGAGATTCGACGGTTGTCTAGACCGAGACTGTAGCGGCCCCCAGCTCCTCCGCGACGTCGCGAGTGATGGTCGAGTCGACGTGGACGCCGGGGCCCATGGTCGTCGTCAGCGTGATCTGCTTGATGTACCTGCCCTTGGCCGCCGAGGGCTTGGCGCGGACGATCTCCTCGACGAGCGCGGCGTAGTTCTCGAGGAGCGCGCGCTCGTCGAAGCTGCGCTTCCCGATCGGTAGGTGGACGTTTCCACCGCGATCCGTGCGGTACTCGAGCTTGCCGGCCTTCGCATCGGAGACGGCCTTGCCGACGTCCATCGTCACCGTACCCGTCTTCGGGTTCGGCATCAGGCCCCTCGGGCCGAGCACGCGGCCGAGCTTTCCGACCACGCTCATCTGGTCGGGAGTGGCGATCGCGACGTCGAAATCGAGGAATCCCTCCTCGATCCTCGCGGCGAGGTCCGCCGAGCCGACGACGTCGGCACCCGCGTCCTCGGCCTCTCGTGCCTTCTCGCCCTCCGCGAAGACGGCCACGCGCACGTCCTTGCCGATCCCGTGCGGGAGCATGATGGTGCCCCTCAGCTGCTGGTCGGCGTGCCGCACGTTGAGGCCTAGCCGGAAATGCGCCTCCACCGTCTCGTCGAACTTGGCGCCATCGAGCTCCTTGAGCAGACGCACCGCGGCGAGAGGAGTGTACGCCACCTCGCGATCGATCGCCTCGCGCGCAGCCCGGTAGCGCTTCCCGTGCGAGCTCACGAGTCCGTCTCCACGCCCATGCTCCGGGCCGTTCCGGCGATCACCTTCATCGCCTCGTCGACGTCGCGCGCGTTCAGGTCGGGCATCTTCGCCTCCGCGATCGAGCGGAGCTGTGCCTTCGAGAGGCGGCCGACCTTGTGGCGGTTCGGCTCGCCGGAGCCTGACTCCAGCGCCAGCGCCTCCTTGATGAGCACGGCCGCGGGAGGTGTCTTCGTGATGAACGTGAACGAGCGATCCTCGAAGACGGTGATCTCGACCGGGATGATGCGGCCGTTCTCGTGCGCCGTCTGGGCGTTGTATGCCTTGCAGAACTCCATGATGTTGACTCCGTGCTGGCCGAGCGCAGGGCCGACCGGAGGGGCCGGGTTCGCCTGGCCGCCCGGGATCTGGAGCTTGATCAACGTGAGCACCTTCTTGGCCATCAGTCGATCTTCTTCACCTGGTCGAAGCTGAGCTCCACGGGTACCTGGCGCTCGAAGATGTCCACGAGCACCTTCAGCTTCTGCTGATCGGGATTGACGTCGACGATCTCGCCGTCGAAGTCGGACAGCGGTCCGGACGTCACCTTGACCGACTCACCGAGCGAGAACTCGACCTGCGCCTTCTGGGCCTGCGCGCCGACCGGCGCGCCGTGGTGGAGAATTCTGTCGACTTCGGGCTGCGAGAGCGGCACGGGCTTCGTCCCGGCGCCGACGAACCCGGTGACGCCGGGGGTTCCCTTGACGACGGTCCACGCCTCGTCGGACATGCTCATGTTCACGAGTACGTAGCCGGGAAGGACGCGCTTCTCGGTCTGGACCTTCTGCCCGTCCTTGGTCTCGATCACCTGCTCGGTCGGAACGACGACGCGGCGGAACGCGGGCTGCTGGTTCATCGAGACGATGCGATGCTCGAGGTTGGTCTTGACCTTGTTCTCGTGCCCCGAGTACGTGTTGATCACGAACCACTGAAACACTTGCTACTCCTATCGCACATGAGCGGAATCGGCTCGCGCCGACTCCGCTCGCGCGGAAATCCCCGAAGGCGTCCGCTTCGCGGCCGCGGTGTTTGCGCTGATCATCTGCATTCCTGTGAAGCTCCTAGAGAAGGACGCGGTCGACGACGGGGCGGATGACCTGATCGAGGCCCCAGAGGTAGGCGCCCACGATCGTGCACGCGATGATCACGACGACGACGCCCTGAAGCGTCTGGCGGCGGCTCGGCCAGTCGACCTTCCTGAGCTCCGCGTACGACTCGCGGACGAACTGCCCCCGCTGGTGGTCCGCCCTCCGCCCGGTCTGCTGTTTGACGGGCTGCTGAGACGGCCGGACCTGCGCCGCGCGACCACGACGTGAGGTCGGCGCGCCGTCACCGGCGGCAGCCCGCGCCGCGCGCCGTTGCTTGCGGGTCTCACGGGCCAACTACCTCGTCTCCCGATGCGGGGTGTGTCGACCGCACCAACGGCAGTACTTCTTGAACTCGACCCGGTCTGGGGAGTTTCGCTTCGACTTCTGGGATTGGTAGTTGCGTCGCTTGCACTCGGTACACGCAAGCGTGATCGCGACTCGGACTCCGGTTGCCATCTTCTGGTCGGTTCTCGTGTGGGACGAAAGGCGTTCGAGTAGCGGCGGCAGGACTCGAACCTGCGACACGCGGATTATGATTCCGCTGCTCTAACCAACTGAGCTACGCCGCCGCGCGCGGCAGAGTGTAGCAAGGTCGGATGCGCCTTCTCGCCACTCGGCTACGGCCGACCGCCTCACTAGGATCGCCGCCGTGATCCGGATCGCCCCGCAGCGCGGAGGCTGGCTGGAGGTCATCTGCGGCCCGATGTTCAGCGGCAAGAGCGAGGAGATGATCCGCCGCCTGCGTCGCGCGGAGATCGCCGGTCAGCGAGTCGTCATCTTCAAGCCCCTGATCGACGATCGCTACGACGCGTCGGACGTCGTCAGCCACGCTGGCGCACGGATGCGCGCCGTCCCCGTCTCGTCGGTCGCCGAGGTGATTGCGCGCGCGGATGGCGTCGACGTGGTGGGGATAGACGAGGTGCAGTTCTTCGAGCCGTCGGTCGTATCAGTCACCCTCGAGCTCGCCGATCGTGGCGTTCGCGTCGTCGTCGCGGGTCTCGACCAGGACTTCCGGCGCCTCCCGTTCGGCCCGATGCCCGACCTCCTCTCGCACGCGGTGTTCGTGGACAAGCTCCAGGCGGTATGCCACCGCTGCGGAGGCCCGGCGACGACCACCCAACGCCTCGTCGACGGGAAGCCTGCTCCGTATTCGGGCGAGACGGTGCTCGTCGGCGCGGCCGAGCAGTACGAGGCCCGCTGCCGGGAGTGCCACGAAGCCGGAATCGGCACGGAGCTCGTCGCGGCCTAGCGGACGCGAACAGCGGTCACCGCGAGCGCGACGAGGTACGTAGCTGCCGCGACGAGCACGATCGTGCCGCCGGGAGGCAGGTCCGCGTAGTACGCGATCGTAACGCCACAGATCGCCGACCCGAACCCGATGACGGTCGCCAGGACGAGGCTCGAGCGCATGCTCCAGGCCAGTCGTCCGGCCGCGCTCACCGGAAGCACCATCAACGCGGCGACGAGGAGGATCCCCACGACGCGCATGGAGAGCGCCACCGTGACGGCGGTGAGCGCCGCGAGCGCGACGTTCAGGCTGCCGATCGGAACGCCCGCGACGCGCGCTCCCTCCTCGTCGATGACGACGGCGGCGAACGGCCGATAGAGGAGCGTGATCGCAGCGAGTCCGAGGGCGCCGAGCAGCGCGATCGTCACGAGGTCTCCACGCGTGACGGTCAGGATCGAGCCGAAGAGGTACTGGAAGAGATCGACGTTGAGGGCTCCCGCCTGCGCGACGAGCACGACCCCGAGCGCGATGCCCGTATAGAAGACGAGCGCGAGGGCCTGGTCGCCCGCCGCGCGGCCGCGCGCGCGCAGGAGCTCGATCGCGATCCCGCCGAGCACTGCGAAGACGAGAGCAGCCAACACCGGCGACACGTCGAGCAGGATCCCCGCAGCCACTCCCGCGAAGGCGACGTGGCCGATGCCGTCCCCGAACAGCGACTGCCGCCGCTGCACGAGGAAGAACCCGACCGCCGGCGCGAGCACTCCGACGATCGCCCCCGCCGCGAGGGCGAGGCGCATGAACTCACTCTCGAGCATGGACGTGGCCGGGGTCGTGCCAGATCCCCGGAAGATCGCGCGGCGAGCCGTCGAAGACGATCGTCCGCCGTGCCAGGACGAGCCGCTCGACGTGGTGCTCGACCGCCCCGAACTCGTGCGAGACGTACACGATCGTCACTCCGAGGTCGGCATGCAGCGTCGCGAGCAGCTCGGCAAGAGACTCCTGCGACTCTGCGTCGACCCCGGTCGTCGGCTCGTCGAGCACGAGCAGCGACGGCTGGCCGGCGAGCGCCTTCGCGATGAACGCTCGCTGCTGCATCCCGCCGGAAAGCGTCCGGACCGGGGCGTCCGCGAGAGCGTCGAGGCCGACGCGATGAATCGCCTCGTCGACGAGTCGGCGATCGTCCGGCTGACGCCGCCCGACCAGACGACCCGACGCCACTCTGCCCGCGCTGACCACCTCGCGAACCGTCGCCGGCGCATCGCCTCCGACCTGGGAGCGCTGCGCGAGGTAGCCGAGCGCGCGGCGTCCCGCGAAGCGGTGCGCGGGCTCTCCGTACAACAGCGCGGAGCCCTCGCTCGGGCGCTCGAGCCCGAGGACGATGCGCATGAGCGTCGTCTTGCCGCCACCGTTCGGACCGGCGACGGCGACGAACTCGCCCTCGCCGAGTGCGAGGTCGACGTCCTCGAGCACTCGTTGCCCCGGTCGGTAGCCGAACGAGACCCCTCGTAGCTCGACGGCTAGCGACATCCGAGCGCCTTGCGGAGCGCGGCGAGGTTCGAGCGCATGACCGAGACGTAGTCCTCGCCCGCCTCGAGGCGCTCCTCGCTCAGCCCTTCGATCGGATCGAGTGTCGCGACCATGACGCCGGCCTCGCGTGCAACCGTCTCCGCAACCTCGTCGGAGACGAGCGGCTCGGCGAATACCGTCGTAGCACCGGACGCGCGCACGCTGTCGATCAGCTGCTCCAGCTCTCGTGGGCTCGGCTCCGCCTCGGGAGTGCGCCCGGCGAGCGAGAGCTCGCCCAGCCCGTAGCGGCGCGCGAGCTGCCCGAACGCCGCGTGGGTCGTGACGATCACGTCCCGCTCGCAGTCGGCCAGACCACTCCGATACTCGACGTCGAGGCGCTTCAGCTCCCCCATCACGCCGTGGACCGAGCCGGTGCCTCCGACTTCCTGCGCGATCCGCTCGACCGCGTTGGAGAAGCGAACCGGGTTCAGCCAGATGTGGGGGTCCTCACTCTTGTGTACGAGGTCGAGCGATGGGCCTTCGCGGGACTCCACCGCGTCCTCGACAGCGGGCTGGAACCCGCGACCGACGAATACAACGAGCTCGGCGTCGCGAATCGCCTCGACATCGCGCGGCGAGAGCTCGAGGTCGTGCGGCTCGGCGCCCGCAGCGGTGAGGTTCACGAGCCGAAACTCGGCTCCCGTGACCCGCTCGGCCGCCCACGCAAGTGGATAGAGGCCGACGACGACGGTCGGCCGGGCGTCCGCCTCGGCGGACCCGCCGCAGCCGGCGAGGCACATCGTCGCAGCCAGAATCGACACGATCCGCACGTCGCTCACCGTAGCACGTCTTTGAGAACGGGTATCATTATCGTTGATGACCGAGCGCACGTGGAGCGAAGGAGCGCTGGTACGCCTCCGCGAATCGAGTGGGCGCAGCGGAGGCGCTCGTCGGGCGGTGGTCGAGCTGCTCGGTCGCCAGGGCTGCTGCCTCTCGGCACAGGAGATCCACGAGCGGCTTCGAGCGCACGGCCCGCGCGTGGGAATCGCGAGCGTCTACCGGGCGCTCGAGGGGCTCGACGAGCTAGGGCTCGTCCAGCGAGTCGACCTCGGCGACGGCGTTTCGCGCTTCGAGCCGACCCATGCCGGAGGCGACCACCATCACCATCTCGTCTGTGACGACTGCGGCAAGGTCGAGCCGTTCGAGGACTCCACCCTGGAAGCGGCCATCGTGGGGGTCGCCGACGGCCATGGATACGCGGTTGCGGCCCACGACGTCGTCCTGCGCGGAGCCTGCGAGGAGTGTCGTCCCGTCACCGGAGCTTGAGGCGCAAGCCGACGGCGACCTCCGACGCAAGCCCGAGGGCCTCGGTGCTCAGTCGCGCCAGGTGGTGAAGGCCGTCTCCTTCTCCTTCACGTCGTCGCCGAGGATGGGGTGCAGCGAGATGTCGGGCGAATACCGGCTCGCCGGCGTCTCGCGCCCGAGAGCCTCTGCCATGGCGCGCACGTGGTGCGGAGCGCCCCCGCAGCAGATCCCGATGTACCCCACTCCCAGCTCACGCGCGGCAACGGCGAACTCGGCCATCTCGAACCGCGTACACGTGAACGGGTCGAGCGCGAGCGGGAAGACCCGCGCACCCGAGGCGTCCTTCAGCGAGATGAAGGCGGGTTGCTCCGGTGTCGTCCGGTACGGAACGGGCTGCGCGGCGACGGGGCAGTCAACCGCGGCGCGCACCTTCTCCAGGATGGGCAGCATCGTCTCGGGCCCACGGGAACAGTTGAGGCCGACGACGTCCGCGCCGGCCTCCTCCAGACGCCGGCACGCGTCGTCGAACTCGAATCCGTCGATCGTCGTGTCAGCGGTCGACGCGAACGTGACGACGGCGGGCAATCCCGCACGTTTCACGACCTCCGTCGCGATGAGCGCCTCTCCGAGGTAGTCGTTCGTCTCGGCGATGACGAGATCCGCTCCCTCCTCGACCGCCCAGCCCACCTGCTCCTCGTACATCTCGCGCACCACCGCACCGGACGCATCCGGATCCGCAGGGTCGTAGACCCAGGTGTTGCAGATGTTCCCCGCCACCAGCGCGTCGCCCTCGGCCGCCACCTCGCGCGCGATCCGCAACGCGTCTCGGTTGAGGGGCTCGAGGTCGTCCTCGCGCCCGATCATCCGCATCTTCTCTCGGTGGCCGTAGTAGGTGAAGGCGACCATGACCTCGGCGCCCGCGCGGAGGAACTCACGGTGTAGCTCTCGGACGGCGTCGGGGAAGTCGAGCACGACCTCCGGCACGTACGGCCCGCTCTTCAGGTAGCCGCGACGCTCGAGCTCGAACAGGTAGCCCTCGGCGCCGAGGACGACTCCGTCGTCGAGTCGCTCGAGGAGGCTCCGCACGCGCTCAGTATCGCGGAAGTGGGTCGCCTGTGTAGAAGTCGTACGCCCCCTCTCGTGCATGGCGCTCGACGCAGCGGGCGAGGGCGGCCTCGTCCAGCTCGACCCCGAGCCCGGGTCCCGCGGGAACCGCGACGACTCCTGCCTCCGGCGCGAACGGGCCGCCGGCGATCACGTCGTCCGTCGTCCAGCGAAGCAGCGACTGGCTCGGACGGTCGAGGTACGGGGTCGCGGCCGCGAGCTGGAGGTAGGCGGCTGTCTGGATGCCGAAGTCGCCGCTGTAGAACCAGAAGCCGACGCCCGCCTTCTCGCATGCCGCGATGAAGCGGCGCGTTCCCGCGATTCCGCCGAATGTCCCGAGCCCGAGCACGAGCGTGTCCGGGACTCCGAGTCGTGCGGCGGCCTCGACATCCGGCGTGTGCGCGGAGAAGGGAATCGTGCAAGAGCGTCGCAGCTCCGCCATGTCCGTGAACGCGGCCACCGGCTCCTCGACGTTCGCGATGTCGAACGGCTCGAGCAGCTCGAGGGCCCGCCGGGCGGTATCGAGCGCCCAGCCCATGTTGGCGTCCAGCCGGAGCTCGCGATCCGCTCCGATGGCAGCTCTGATCTCGCGCACCAGCCGGACGTCGTCCTCGAACGGACGCACGGCGACCTTCCCCTCGAAGACCCGCGAGTCGTGCTGCTCGATCATCCGCGCGCAGAACGCGGCAACGTCCGCCGGGGAGTCCTCGAGCCCGGGGCGGTAGGCGAAGTACTCGGAGAATGCAACCTCGGTCCTGCAGGGCCCGCCGAGAAGCTCGTACAGCGGTCTCTCCGCCTCGCGTCCCGCGATGTCCCAGAGCGCGATCTCGATCCCCGCCGTCGGGTTCTCGATGAGCACCTTGCCGTCGCTGCGATGCGTCGGCGCGACGAGCTCCGGCGGCTCGAGTTCGGCGCGCACGTCGTCGGTGTCACGTCCCACGAGCGCCTGTCCGAGCTCGCCTGCCACTCGAACGGCGTCGCCGGGAGATGCGCTCTCGCCCAGGCCGACGATGCCGTCCTCCGTCGTCACCCGGACGATGGTCCGGCAGATTCCCCCGACGGTTCCCGGTGCCATCAGGTACGGGACCTCGAGCGGAGCGTTCGCCGGCCAGGCCTCGACGCGCGCGATGCGGCTCACGGGCTCATCCTCGACCATCGTCGGATTCGGTGCAGAATCCACACATGCTCGATACGGCTCGTTTCCAGGCGCTGCCGGCACCCGACCGCGACCTCGCTCCCGAGGAATGTGCCGCTCTCGCCCGGTCGGCCGCCGAGCTCGTCGACCTCTCGGCCCTCGAGCGCCACGGCGGGGGTTCGTTCGAGCTCCTCTGGCGCAACGAGCACTCCGAGGCCTGGCTCAACCTGTGGTGGGAGCCACGCGACACGGGCTTCCACGACCACGGCGGCTCCTGCGTCGGGGTCCATGTGCTCGAGGGTCGAGCCCGCAACGAAGCGCTCGTCGTCGGCGGCCCGCGTCGCGTGCGCGAGTACGCCGCCGGTGAGTCGTTCACGTTTCCCGGCGACGGGATCCACCGGATGGAGCATGAGCATGGAGCCGTGACGATCCACGTCTACTCGCCGCCGATCACGACGATCGGGCACTACGACCTCGTCGACGGCGAGCTGCGCAGGACGCACGGCCCTCCCGACGTGGGCTCCCCGCCCAGCCCCGGGATCGCGGCGGCGCTGGAGGTCGGCTAAGCCAGGGCCCCGGCGCGAACGAGCTCGACGACGGACTCGAGATCCGGAGGAATCGCCTCACCCGCATCGGTGAACGGGATGCGCTTGCGGACGAGCGCGTACGCCCGACCCGTGCCGACGCCGAGCGCGGGGCGTCCGCGCAGGTCGACCGCCTGCGCGGCGATCGCGAGCTCGATCGCGACGACGCGCGCGCCGAGCTCGACCATCTCGGCGAGCCGGCGGGCGGCGAGAGGCGCCATCGTCGTCCGGTCCTCGATCCCCTCGTGCTGCGTCGTGCTCGCCAGCTCGAAGGACACGGGCTGCGCCAGGAGTCGCGCCTCGGCAACGAGGCCCTGAATCGCTGCACCGAATTCGCTGAGGGCGGGCTCGGCGAGTTGTGGACGGGCGCCGAGGCCCTCCGGAAGACCCGTGAGCGGCGCCTGCAGGAGCTTGAGCGCTCGCTCCGCGGCGCTCGTCAGCGCAGGTGCGAGCGCGATCCGCAGGAAGTCGAGCGCGGCCGCGAGTGGGACGACGTCGAAGTTGCCGGCCGGCACGACACGCCCCTCCGACGCGGAGACCACCGGATTCCCCTGGTGGGCGTTCAGCTCTGTGGCGAGGACTCCCGAGGCGTACGAAAGGGCGTCGCGCGCCGCTCCCTGGACGTGCGGGAGCGTCCTGAAGGTGAGAGGGTCCTGGAGGTTCCTCGACTGCGCGCCCCACAGGACGCTTCCGGCGAGCAGCTCCCGGAGCCGTGAGATCGTCGCCAC
>DATIBA010000179.1:0-11528 GCA_035457765.1 Gaiellaceae bacterium | reverse complement strand
TCGCCCGAGGGGCGATCCGCGCGTTGCTCGAAGTGTCGGACGTAGCAGAACGTGCACCGGTGCGCGCAGCCCATGTACGGGTTGAGCGACCACTTGAAGGGCATGCCGCGGACTGCTGTCAGGGCCGTCTTGCAGGGCTCGAGCCGATATTCGACGGGCACGGTCGAATGATAGAACATACGTTCGTAGGAGGCCAGCGCGCCGCACCGCGCACGTTGCTCGGCTGATACGCGCGTGGAGGATCGCGTCGCTATGCGGAGCATGCGGTTGTCCACGGTGAGTTGCGGTCTACGACCCTGACGACCGCGAGCATCGTCATCGGCGGCGTGCTCCTCGGCTCGAGCGGTGTCCAGGAGCTCATCCCGCAGACGGCAGGCGACGGTCTCGCCCGGATCGAGGACGCGATGTCGCCGGCCACGCAGGGAATGTGTCACAGCACAGCGACGGGGGGCGGCCTGAGCCGTCCGGACGATTGCCTGGCTAGAGTCCACCGATGGACGAGCTCGCGGGTGGCCTCCGCCGTGTCACCCTGCCGCTTCCGACGCGGCCGGGGCACGTCCATGCGTACCTCCTCCCCGGCGACGACGGCTGGACGCTCGTCGACACTGGCGTCGGGCTTCCGGATGCGAAGGAGACGTGGGCGGCCGAGCTCGAGGAGGCGGGAGGTCGGGTCGCCAGCGTATTCGTCACGCACTTCCACCCCGACCACGTCGGAGCAGCGGCCGATCTCCACGAGCTGACGGGAGCACCGGTCGTCCAGGGTGCGCTCGACTACGCGCAGTGCGAGCTCGTGTGGGGGAACCCCGCCTGGCCGGAGCGAATCCGCGACTGGTTCCACCTCCACGGGACGCCCGAGGACGTGATCGCGGAGCTCGTCGGCCAGAGCTCGGTCTACCGCCCGTTCATCCGCTATCAGCCGGACCCGCTCCTCGTCGAGGCAGGTGAGCGCGTCGACGGGTGGGAGCTCGTGGCCGCGCCGGGCCATGCCGACGGGCAGCTCTGCCTGCTGAAGGACGGTGTTCTCATCGCGGCCGATCACCTCCTCGGCAGGATCACGCCGACCGTCGGGCTCTGGCCGGCGAGTCGCGCGGATCCGCTCGGCGATTACCTGGCCGCGCTCGACCGGACGATCGAGCTCGCGCCGCGAGTCGCGCTGCCGGGACACGGCGAGCTGATCGAGGATCCGGCGGCTCGCGCTCGCGAGCTCAAGGAGCACCATCGCCATCGACTCGAGGAGACGGTCGCCGCACTTGGGCGTGACCCCAGGACGGGATTCGATCTGTCGCTCGATCTCTTCGGAGCCGAGCTGCCGCCCGCGGGGCGCCGGTTCGCGGTTGCCGAGACGCTGTCCCACGCCGAGCGCCTCGTGCACGAGGGTGCGGCCCGCCGCTACGAGGACGGCGTGACCGTTACCTATACTGCGGCCTGATCGATGGTGGACGACCTCCCGCCTAGTACCGGCGCCCCACGAGGGGCGTTCGCGTAGGCCTTACCTCTTCCGCGTATGAGCACGCCTCTGCGTCTCATCATCGTCCTCCTGCTCGTCCTCGGGAACGCGATCTTCGTCGCCGCCGAGTACGCGCTCGTCACCGGGCGGCGGTCGCGGCTGGAGGAACGCGCGGAGCGTGGCGGCAGGGGTGCGCGAACGGCGCTTCGGCTCATGGACGACCCTGTGCGCTTCATCTCGACCGTCCAGGTCGGTATCACGATCTCGGCGATCCTCCTCGGCGCCATCGGCGAGCCGCTGCTGTCGGGTCTCATGGAGCCGCCGCTCTCGACCACCGTCAGCTTCCTGATCGCGTTCGCGATCCTGACCTACCTCTCGGTCGTCCTGGGCGAGCTCGTGCCCAAGGCCGTGGCGCTGCAGAAGGCGGAACCTCTCGCGATCGCGCTCGCTATCCCCCTCGACTGGCTCGCGCGCATCGCACACCCGCTCGTGTGGCTGCTGCAGGTGTCCGCGAACGTCGTGCTTCGGGCTCTCCGCGTGAAACCCGCGCCTGCCGGGATGATCGCCTACACGCGTGAGGACATTCGACACAGCGTCGCCGCGGCCGAGGACGTCGGCGAGTTCCAGGAAGCGGAGGAGGAGATGCTGTACAAGGTCTTCGACTTCGCCTCGAAGGAGGTCTCCGCGGTGATGGTGCCCCGGCCCGAGGTGGTCGCGATCTCGGTCGACATGGCTCCGGAGGACGCACTGGCCACCGTCGTCGACTCGCCGTTCACGCGGTATCCCGTCTTCCGCGACTCCCTCGACGAGATCGTCGGCGTCCTGCACGTTCGCGACCTCTTCGCGGCGATGCACGATTTCGGGATCGCCAACGTCAGCCTCGAGCGAATCGTGCGTCCCGCATACGTCGTGCCGGAGACGAAGGATCTCGCCGCGCTCCTCGCCGACTTCCGGCGCGAGAAGCAGCACATGGCGATCGTGATCGACGAGTACGGCGCGATGGAGGGGATCGCGACCCTCGAGGATCTCCTCGAGGAGATCGTGGGCGAGATCGAAGACGAGTTCGACCTCCCCGATACGTCGGTGGAGCGAGTGGACGACAAGCGGATACGTATCGAGGGGACGTACAGCATCGACGACTTCAACGAGGAGTTCGGCACCGTGCTCGCCCAGGAGGACTTCAACACGATGGCCGGGCTCGTCTTCGGCGAGCTCGGGCGGGCGCCTGAAGTCGGGGATGCGGTGACGACGGACGGTCTCCGTCTGACCGTCCTCGAGATCGAAGGCTCCCGGATCATGCGGATCGAAGTCGAGTTCGGCGTAGAGACGCCTGCTGACGCGCCCGAAGCTGCGTAGCCCGCCGGAGTGAGCTCCGCGAGCCGGTCCGCGTTTCGCCACCGCGATTTCGCCCTGTTCTGGGTCGCCTTCGTCACGTCGGGCATGGCGATGCAGATGGCGACGGTAGCCATCGGCTGGCAGGTCTACTCGGTCCGGGAGAACCCGCTCGACCTCGGCCTCATCGGGCTGGCCGAGTTCCTTCCGCTCCTGCTCCTCGCGTTGCCGGCCGGCCACGTCGCCGATCGCTTCCCGCGGCGGCGCATCTACGCGCTCATGGTCGTCCTCGATGTCGTCGTCCTCTCGGCGCTTCTCGGGGTGACGCTGCAGGGGGCGAACCGCGTCTGGCCGTTCTTCGCACTCGCGTTCCTGACCGGCTTGGGGAGCGCGTTCGGGGCACCCGCAGGGCGAGCGCTGACGCCTTCGCTCGTCCCGCAGGAGATCCTCGTCAGTGCACTTGCCCAGCGCTCGATCGCGTTCCAGCTCTCGCTCGTCGCGGGCCCGGCGATCGGGGGTCTGCTGTTCTCGATCCAGGCCGAGCTCGTCTATGCAGTCGCCATTGGATTCTCGCTCGTAGCGCTGGCGTGCATCCTCGCGCTCCGCAGTGGTCGCGAGCCCGCAGCCGAGGGTGTAGCCGACGTCGTCGAAGTGCTCGCCGGCGTCCGGCTCATCCGACGGACGAAGGTGCTCCTCGGTGCCATCTCACTCGATCTCTTCGCAGTTCTGTTCGGTGGGGCCGTCGCTCTGCTTCCGATCTTCGCCAAGGACATCCTGGACGTCGGACCGACCGGTCTCGGCTTACTGCGGACGGCGCCCGCCATCGGCTCCTTCCTCGCCGCACTCGCGATCGCGCGCTACCCGGTTCGGCATCGCGCCGGCCCGAAACTGTTCGTTGCCGTCGCGGGTTTCGGTGCGTGCATGGTGGTGTTCGGGCTCTCGCGCGAGATGTGGCTCTCGATGGTCGCGCTCGCACTCGGCGGAGCATTCGACCTCGTGAGCGTCGTCCTCCGCTCGACGATCCTTCCGCTCGTGACTCCCGACGAGCTCCGTGGACGGGTGAACGCGGTCGAGATGGTGTTCATCAGCGCCTCCAACGAGCTCGGGGCGTTCGAGTCGGGAGTCGCAGCGGCGCTGATCGGTGCCGTGCCGGCGGTCGTCCTCGGCGGCGCCGCGACCATCGTCGTCGCGGGCGTCTGGTGGAGGCTCTTTCCAGCTCTCGCCCGAGTCGACGGACTCGACGAGCTGCGGCCCGTGGCCGTCGAGGCCGGGTCCTAGCTCTCGCCCGGCTTCTTGTCGTCCTCCGTGTCGTCGGCAGCATCGTGATAAGTCTCGAGTCGAACACGGCGGATCGTGCGGGCGCGGTCGCGTTCGGCGTCATTGCGGGCTTCGTCACCGCCGGTCTCGTCTGGGCGGGCTACGGCGCGGGCCGCCTGACCCGCCGAGGGACGAGAACCGCCTGAGGGTCGACTCGCGCGGTCGCAGCACGATCTGCTGGCGGGCGGGGGGCGCGCATTGAGCAGAGCCGACTCGCCTCTCGACCTAGCGGCGTGCGGTCGAGCGCAGCCTCCCGGCCCGCACTGCCCTGATCGAGGCGTCGACGAGCTCGATCGGGTGGAGTGCCGGCAACGGCTGCTGTCGGCGGCGAAGGGCTTGCGAGACCTGGACGAGACAGCCAGGATTCGCGCTTGCGTACGCGCCCGCGCCGGTCGCGAGCACGTTCGCTGCCTTGCGATCGCCGAGCTCGCGTGCGGCATCCGGCTGGACGACGTTGTAGATCCCGGCCGAGCCGCAGCAGAGGTCCTGCTCGGCGGGCTCGACGACGTCGAGCCCGGGAATGCGCGCGAGGGACGTGCGAGCAGAGAGCGGCAGGCGCTGCGCGTGGCGGAGGTGGCACGAGTCCTGCAGCGCCACCCTCATCGGCACGGGATGACGCGGCGCGCGGGGCGACGTGTCCGCCAGGAGCTCGCCGACGTCCCGCACCTTCGCCGCGAACGACTCGGCCCGCTCGTCGCCGAGCAGCCAGCCGAGCTCCTTCAGGTGCGAGCCGCAGCCCGAGGAGTTCACGACCACGAGATCGACGTCGCCGAGGGCGTCGACGAGACGTCGCGCGAAGGCCTTCCCCTCGTCGAGGCGACCGGCGTGCACGGACAGCGCCCCGCAACACCCCTGGGGAGGGGCGACGACCTCGAACCCGTCGGCCGCGAGGACGCGCGTGGTCGCGGCGTTCACGTCCGGAAAGACCGCGCGCTGGACGCAGCCCGTGTGCAGGCCGACGCGGGCCCGCCGCGCTCCCGCGGCGGGCGTGATCGCCGGCACGTCGCCCCTGCCGCGCCAGCGAGGCGCGATCTCGACGAGCGGGCGAAACCGCCGTGGGAGCGGCACGGCTCGTCCGATCGGAGCAAGGGGGAGAGCCGCACGCAGACGACCCGGGTAGGGCAGCACACGAAAGAGGAGCCCGCGCACGAGGCGGTCGGCCACCGGTCGCTCGAGCTCCTGCTCGACGGCTGCCCGCGTGCTCTCGATCAGTCGGTCGTAGCGGACGCCCGACGGGCACGACGAGACGCAGGCCATGCAGCCGAGGCAGCGGTCGAAGTGCGCGGTCACGGTCGGGTTCAGTGCAATCGTTCCGTCGAGGCGCGCGTCCATCAGGTGGATACGACCGCGCGGTGAGTCCATCTCCTCGCGCCAGAGCACGTACGTCGGGCAGGTCGGCAGGCAGAAGCCGCAGTGGACGCAGTCGGACGTGTACTCGCGGATCACGCTGCGAAGACTCCTTGCGGGTCGAGCTCGCGCTCGATCCTCCTCACGAGCTCGTCCACCGGGTCGGTCGGTCCCGGACTCTGTGGACCTGAGCCACTTGACTGCTCCTCGCGGGTGTAGGCGAGGCCGGCCACCGGGCGGACGACGGCGTCCCCGAGCCGCGCGAGGGTCTCGCCGAGACGACCCGGATCGAAGCGAGTGCGGGCACGCGCTCCGGCTTGACGCTCGCGCGACTCGTGCCAGACATCGGGTCCCGCCTCCACGCCGCCGACCAGCTCTCTCGCCGCCTCGATCTGCGCCTCGACGGCTCGCTGCGAGCCCTCGAAGAGAAGGGCCACGCGCCCGGGGTGGAGGACGTCGAGCGCACTCGGCTGGAGCTGCGAGCCGAGCAGTCTCGCCACGACCGTCGCGGCGTCACCGGTCTCGACGACGAGCGTCTGCGCGGCTTTCGGCAGCGGATGGAGGCGGAAGCTCGCGCGAACGATCAGCGCGAGGCGGCCGAGTGAGCCGCACACGAGGCGCGCGAGATCGTAACCGGCGACGTTCTTGACGACCTTCCCCCCGGCGCTGGCGACGGTCCCGTCCGCGAGCACGAGTGTCACGCCGAGGACGAGGTCGCGCGGCGCTCCGAAACGATGCCGCAGAGGACCCGAGACGTTCGTGGCGAGCAGCGCTCCGATGGTGGGGTCTCCAGGAGGGTCGAGCGAGAGCCGCTGGCCGCTCCGGCCCAACGCTTCGTTGAGGGCAGAGAGCCGCATTCCCGTCTCGACCGTGCACGTGAGATCACCGGTCTCGTGCTCGAGGATCCGGTCGAGCCCGCCCGTGGTGAGGTCGTCGCCGATCCGGACGCGACGCCCTTCGGCATGAGCCGCCGCCAGGAGCCGGCAGGCCTCGTCGAGGCTAGAGACGCTCGGCAACCCCGATCCTCTCGAGCGCGTGGGGTCGGTACGGGCCCGGCACCTCGCCGCAGAGGCGTGGGGTCGGGATCACCTTGCCGGGGTTGCAGATTCCCACGGAGTCGAACGCGCGCCGGAGCCGCTCGAAGGTCTCCAGATCGCGCTCGGAGAACATCCGCGGCATCGAGCAGGCCTTGTCCATGCCGACGCCGTGCTCGCCCGTCAGCGAACCGCCCGCATCGAGACACGCGTCGAGGATCGCCTCCGCCAGCTCGCGCGCAGCCTCTGTCTCGCCAGCCTCGGCGTCGTAGAGCACGAGTGGGTGGAGGTTGCCGTCGCCTGCGTGGAAGACGTTTCCGACACGCAGCCCGTAGCTGGCCGACAGCTCCTCGATTCGCCGGAGCGCCTCGGGAAGCCTCGTCCGAGGGACGACGCCGTCCTGAACGTAGTAGTCCGTGGCGATCCGCCCCATCGCTGCGAACGCCGACTTCCGGCCCTTCCAGAGACGGGCGCGGTCGGCTTCGTCCGCCGCGGCCCGCAGCTCGAACGCCCCGGTCTCGAGGCAGATCCGCTCGATCTCCGCACGGTCGTCCTCGACCTGCTCCGAGACGCCGTCGAGCTCGACGAGGAGGACTGCGCCGGCGCCCTCCGGGTAGCCGGGCGAGACCGAGAGCTCGGCGGCCTCGATCGTCAACCGGTCCATCATCTCGATCGCCGACGGGAGGATCCCGGCCGCGACGATTCCGGAAACGGCGGCGCCGGCCGCGTCCATCGTCCGGAATCCGGCAAGCAGCGTACGGACGACCTGCGGCGCGCGAACGACCCGGAGGGTGACCCGTGTGACGATTCCGAGTGTCCCCTCCGATCCCACGACGACGCCGAGGAGATCCGGGCCGTCCGGGTCGAGCGCCTTGCCGCCGAGCTCGACGACGTCTCCGTTGGCCAGGACGAGCGTGAGCCCGGTCACGTGATGCGCCGTGAAGCCGTACTTGAAGCAGTGCGCGCCGCCCGAGTTCTCGGCGACGTTGCCACCGATCGTGCACACCTGCTGGCTGGAGGGGTCGGGCGCGTAGAAGAAGCCCTCGGCAGCGACGGCGCGCGTGACGTCGAGGTTCGCGACGCCGGGCTCGACGACGACGCGCTGGCTCGCGAGGTCGATCTCCAGGATGCGGTTCATGCGGGCGAGCGACACGACCACACCTCCTGCCAGCGGAGTCGCGCCGCCGGAAAGACCCGTTCCGGCGCCACGGGCGACGAACGGCACGCGCTCGCGATGGCATGCGCGGAGCACCGTCTGCACGTCCTCCGTCGACCCCGGGAGGACGACGAGCTCGGGTACGGCACGGTGTCCTGTCAGTCCGTCGCACTCGTAGACGCGAAGCTGCTCGGGCTCGGTGATCACGTGATTTCGCCCGAGCGCCTCCTGAAGCTCTGCCACGAGGGAGGAGACGCTCACGGCGCCGAGTCTAGAGCGGACCGGGACGCGTTCAGCGCGACTGGAAGCGGTAGACGAACGGGCCACGGCCCTGCGCGTAGGCGATCCCGATCACGAGCTTGGCGAACGCCTCGACGAGCGGCGTGCACTCGGCGCCGCCGGCATCCACGGGCTCGAATCCCGCGTCGGCGATCAGCTCCGCCACGGTTGCCTTCGCGTGGGCGTCGTCTCCGCAGTAGACGAGCGATGCCGGCGCGTCGGGTGGTGTGTCGTGCATGAACGTCGAGAAGACGGTGTTGAAGGCCTTCACGTACCGCGCGCGCGGAACGAGGGCTGCGATCTCGAGGCCTGCCGGGCCGCCCGAGAGGTTGTTCGTCGCGTCCACGAGCACCTTGCCGTCGAGGGCGCCGATCCCTCCCAGAGCGTTCGCCGCAGCGGCCGCCGGGGTGGCGAGGACGGCGATCTCGCTCACGGTCGCGGTCTGCGCGACGGTCGTCCGAGTCGAAACCACCACCTCGTGCCCTCGTTCGCTCCACGTTGCCGCGAGCGCGCTTCCGACGCGCCCGCCACCGATCACGCCGATCTTCATGTTCGCCTCCACTCGAGAGTTGTGGCTGCAGTAGACCACGCGCGCCTTCGGGCCCCGCAGTAGGTTTCTGCCGTGCTGCCGATCGAGCGTCCGGGGAAGATCGTCTGCGTCGGGCTGAACTACCGCGACCATGCTGAGGAGCAGGGCGTCGAGCTTCCGTCCGAGCCGCTTCTCTTCGCCAAGTGGCCGACGTCCTTCATCGGCCCGGGCGAGGCGATCGTGATCCCGCCGATCGTCGAGAAGTGCGACTACGAGGCCGAGCTCGGGGTGGTCATCGGGGAGCGTGTGAAGAGCGTCTCCAAGGAGAACGCCTTCGAAGCAGTTCGTGGATACGTGTGCGCGAACGATGTCAGCGCGCGCGATCTCCAGTTCGGCGACGGGCAGTGGACGCGAGGGAAGTCGCCGGACACGTTCTGCCCCGTCGGGCCGATGACGCCGCGCGACGAGATCACCGATCCGCATGCGCTCGCGATCCGTGCGATCGTGAGCGGTGAGGTGCTCCAGGACTCGACGACGGCGAACCTCATCTTCGGCGTCGACGACGTGATCAGCTACGCCTCGCAGACGACGACGCTCGAGCCCGGCGATCTCATCCTCACGGGGACGCCGGCAGGAGTCGGAGTGTTCAGGGAACCGCAGCGGTTGCTCCGGCCGGGCGACGAGGTCACCATCGAGATCGAGCGCATCGGCTCGCTGACGAACCCCGTCGTCGCCGGGTGACGGAGATCGCCGAGCTCAGGGCCGGCGTCGTCGGCACGGGGTTCATCGGTGTCGTGCACGTCGACGCGCTGCGGAGGATCGGCGTCGAGGTGCTGGGAGTCGTCGGATCGACGCCCGAGCGCGCCGCAGCGAAGGGACTCGCACCGGCATACGAGTCCTACGAGGAGATGCTCGCGGACGACCGCGTGGACGTCGTCCACCTGACCACACCGAATCACCTCCACCACCCGCAGGCCAAACAAGCGCTCGCGGCGGGAAAGCACGTCGTCTGCGAGAAGCCGCTCGCCGTCACGTCCGAGCAGTCCTCCGAGCTCGTCGACCTCGCCGAGCGCTCGGGGCTCGTCCACTGCACCAACTTCAACATCCGCTTCTACCCGCTCGTCCAGGAGGCGCGGGAACGGGTCTGTGCCGGAGAGCTCGGAGACGTGTGGAGCGTCCACGGGGGATACCTGCAGGACTGGCTGGCGCAGCCGACCGACTGGAACTGGCGTCTCGAGCCGGAGAAGGCCGGCGAGCTCCGGGCAGTCGGCGATATCGGCTCGCATTGGATGGATCTCACGCAGTTCGTGACGGGGTCCCGCATCGTCGAGGTGTTCGCCGATCTCGGGACCGCGATACCCGTGCGCCGGCGTCCGAAGGGCGAGGTCGAGACGTTCGCGAGTGCTGATGACGTCGAGCGCGAGGACGCGCCGATGTCCGCGGAGGACGTCGCCCACGTCCTCCTGCGGTACGAGAACGGCGCGCGCGGGTCGCTCGTCCTCTCGCAAGTCGCCATGGGCCGAAAGAACTCGCTTCGATTCGAGGTCGACGGTTCGTCCGGGGCGCTCGCCTGGGACTCCGAGCGGAACGAGGAGCTCTGGCTCGGACGGCGCGATGAGCCCAACGGGACACTCATCCGCAACGCAGCTCTCATGCATCCTCCGGCTGCGGCTCGTACACACCTTCCGGTTGCCCACGCCGAGGGCTTCGCGGACACGTTCCGCGAGCTCTATCGCGCCGTGTACTCGGACGTCGCGCGCGGGCGCCCGTCCTCCGACCCCGACTACCCGACCTTCCGCGACGGCCACGTGGAGAACGTCCTCTGTGACGCAGCCGCCCTCTCGAACCGCGAACGCCGCTGGGTGCAGGTGCCCTGACGAAACTCGGACTGCTCGCCGTTCGAGTCGACGCAGAGGCGAGTGTGCGAGGTACCCGGACGTCACGGTCTCGAGATCCCGTCCCTCGCCCACTACCCGAACTACCCGCGCCTGATTCGCGACGCCCCGCCGCGTGAGCCGTTCCGCTAGATGCGTCCGCCCTCGAAGGGCAGACCTGCGTCGGCCCAGTCGCGCTTGCCGCCCGAGTAGTGACGAACGTTGCGGTAGCCGAGCTCGATGAGGCGCTGAGCGACCTCGACGGAGGCGTCGCACCCCGCGTCCGCGCAGTAGACGACGATCTCCGTGTCGAGGTCGGGTATCTGCGATCCGGCGAGTTCGTCCACCCGCGCAGGTGTGATGTTGATCGCGCCAGGGAGGTGTCGTGCAGCGTAGGAGAGAGGGGCGAGCGCGTCCACGAGGACGAGCTCGCTGCCGTCTTCGAGTCTCCTCCGAAGCGACTCGCGGTCGATCTCGACGGGTGGGGGACGCATTTCTCCTAGCCGTTCTCGCGCAGGTGTCGAAGCACGGCGGGAGTGACTCGCTCGGCCTCGAAGTGCGCGCCGTAGTGGTCGAGATCGTCGAGCATGAGGAGCGTGGCGTTCGGTATCTCGGCGGCAGCTTGCCTGGCCTGCTCGACGAAGTCGACGTCGCCCGCTCCCAGGTAGATCAGGCAGGCGACACGCCATGCGCTCAGATCTTCGGAGATCGCGCCCTGGGTCAGCAGTGCCTCCGCCGCGGCGGCGAGCGCCGCCCCGTCCTGAGCGAGATACGTGCTCCGCTCGGGCTCCGAAAAGCGGATATCCCAGTAGCGCTCGAGCGCCTCGACGAACGGCCTCGAACCCTCACGTCGTGTGGCGTCGCACGCTCCCGCGACCACCCGTGCGAGCAAACCGTCGGGGTTCATGGCGTACGGTTGCTGGCCGCCGGCTACGAGGGATAGAACTCTCTCTGGCGCATGCTGGCCGACTCCGAATGCCAGTCTTCCACCGTACGACCGGCCGACAAGATGCGCTCTCTCGACGGGCACCGCATCCAGCACCGCAACGACGTCTGCTGCCTGAAGCGACATGGCATAGGCAGCGACGTCGTGCGGCTTGTCGCTCCGCCCGAGACCACGGTGATCCGCATACACGAGTCGGAACTCGTCAGGGAACTCTCGAAGGGCCTGCGCGATGTGCGACGCGCGCACGAGCTCGACCGTATCGAGAAT
>DATIBA010000178.1:0-26115 GCA_035457765.1 Gaiellaceae bacterium | reverse complement strand
GTCAAGCGGGTCAGGGCTTCCCGCTAGGCGAGATCGCCGACAGGATCTTCGAGGCCTCGGAGCAGGGGCCGCTCTTGGGAGCGCGCATTCCGGTGCTGAAGGACGCGATCTCGAGGGGACTCGTCCGGCGGGCCGTCCTGCGCTCCGCGGTGCTCGGCGTCATCTCCTCCGGAAAGGGCGCCACTCGGCGGTTGCTCGCCCTCGAGCAGATTCGCCTGCTCGCGCGGCTCCGCGCGACGACGACCGCCGCGGCCGTGTCCGACGGGATGCCTGCGATCGCCGCAGGCGTGGGAGCGACGCTGGCGTCGGGCTTCGTCCTTCGCGGAGCCGCACGAATGGCTCGGGAAGTACTGCCGGCGCCGGTGGCGAACGCAGCGGTCGCAGCGGGAGGAACCTGGGTCCTCGCGAAGGCGCTTCGGGTGCTCGAAGCACGACGCCCCTCGTAAACGGTCGACCCGCGAGCGTGCTGTCCGGACCGGGTCCTAGCATGCTGCCGGACCGAGCGTGGGAGGAGCGATGCCGAACACCGAGCTGGCCGAGGAGCTCTTACAGCTCGAGGAGGCCGACGCCTGGTTCGAGTACCTGGAGTCGACGCGTGGTCAGACCGAGACCCGGTATGCGGAGGTCGAGCCGTGGGCCTGGGCGCGCCTCTCACAACGACTACGAGCCGTTCGAGCCCGACGTGCTCGGCTTCGGCCGGCGGCGGCGTGACCGCGGGCGACAACGGGCCTCGCCGTGGCCTTCGTCAGCCCGGCTGCTACCGTTCGCCTAGGTCATGCTGACCGATGTCTTGAACCCACGCAGCGCGAGGCCGGGAACGCCAACGGCATTCCGGGGCCCGCGCGCGATCGAAAGAGGAGATTTGGACCTTGGCACTACGCTGGTTTCGCTTTGGCAAGAAACAAGAGGAAGAGGGCTCGGCCCAAGAGGCCGTAGCCGAAGAAGCACGAGTACCGCCTGAATCTCAGGCACCGGAGCCCGAGGCTGCGCTAGACGCGTCGGAGGTCATCAAGAAGAGACGAAAACGCGGAAGTCGCGGCGGGCGTGGCAGGAAGAAGACTGCGGCGGCGGAAGCTGCCGGTGAAACGCCCGGGCGATCTGACTCTCCGCCGGCGCAACCCGCGACGCCGGCGCGCAAGTCCGAACGCAAGGCCGAACGCAAGGCTGAGAGGCGTCCCGCGCGTACCAGCCGGCGGCGGACGCCAACGAAGCGCGCCCCGCTGCCCGCGGCCAAGCGTGAGTTGCTCATCTCGGTCGACGTCGGCGAGCAGCGCGTCGCGATTCTGGAGGACGACCGCGTCGCGGAGGTCTACCTGGAGCGACCGGAGCGGCGCTCGATCGCCGGAAACATCTACCTCGGCGTCGTCGACAACGTGCTCCCCGGAATGGAGGCGGCATTCGTCGAGATCGGGCTCGAGAAGAACGGCTTTCTCTACGTGGACGAGATCGTCGGACCGGAGCTCGAGGGACGAAAGGGCGCACGGAAGATCCAGGACCTGATCAAGCGCGGTCAGACGATCCTCGTACAGGCGGTCAAGGATCCGATGAAGTCGAAGGGCGCGCGGCTGACGACCGAGATCTCCCTTCCCGGTCGCTTCCTCGTCTACGTCCCCAACGGCGAGGGCTCGGGCGTCTCACGTCGGCTCGAGGATGCCGAGCGCGTGCGCCTCAAGGAGATCGTGAAGAGCCTCGACCCCAAGGGCGGGGGGATCATCGTGCGAACGGCGGCCGAGGGCGCGTCGGCCGAGGACATCGAGCGGGACCTCGTCTTCCTGCAGCGACTCTGGAAGACGATCCAGACGAAAACGAAGGCTGCCTCCGCACCCGCGCTCGTCTACGAGGAGGCGGAGCTGCCCCTTCGCATCGTTCGCGATCTCTTCGCCGGCGACTTCGTCGGCGCGCAGATCGACGACGAGCGCACTCATCGCAGGATCGTCAGCTACCTGAAGAAGACGTCTCCGCACATGATCGAGCGCGTCCATCGCTATCGGGACAAGGCGCCCCTCTTCGAAGCGTCGGGCGTCGAGCAGGAGATTCGCTCGACACTCGAGCGCCGCGTCGATCTCCCTTCCGGCGGGTACCTCGTGTTCGACTACGCGGAGGCGTTCACCGTCATCGACGTCAACACCGGCCGCTTCGTCGGCTCCCGCGGGAAGAGCGCGCAAGGACGGCTCGAGGACACGATAGTGAAGAACAACCTCGAGGCCGTGAAAGAGGTCGTGCGCCAGCTGCGGTTGCGCGACATCGGCGGGATCATCGTCATCGACTTCATCGACATGTCGAATCCCAAGAACCGGGCGACGGTCGAGGAGGCGCTGCGCACCGAGCTCGAGCGTGATCGAACGAAGACGTACGTCGTCGAGATCTCACCTCTCGGTCTCGTGGAAATGACGCGCCAGAACGTCACGGACGGTCCGCGCGAGATTCTCACGAGCCGCTGTCCGATCTGCGCGGGCGACGGGTTTGTGGTGTCCGACGCGACGCACGCGCTCGAGATCGAGCGAAGACTGCGCGTCCTCGCGAAGGGGTCGCGCGTGCAGGCGTTCCAGATCGCGGTTCATCCACGCGTCCTACCCCTCGTCGTCGGTGCGGGAGGAAGCAGGCTCGAGGCGGTCGAGACGGCGGCTCGTCGTCGGTTCTTTCTCACCCCGGCCCCGGAGAACGGTCACGTCCACCTCGATCACTTCGAGGTCCTCAGGCAAGGGAAGCTCGATGCCCTGCGGCCGACGACACCGGTCGACGAAGGAGCATCGATCGAGCTGAAGCTCCTCGAAGTGGGTTTGCACGACCCAACCGCGGGAGTCGGGAAGGTCGGTGACTACGAAATCGTGGTCGCGGGCGGAGCGAAGCTCGTCGGCAAGAAAATCTCGCTGCTCGTCGGACGGGCTCTCGAAGGCGCGGCGTACGCCACGCTCGCCGAGGACGTGACGGGGTTCTCGGCGATCACGTTCGAAGCGGAGGCGGAGCGCCCTACGCGGGCGCCGAGTCGAAAGAAGGCGGCCGCGAAGCCGAAGCTCGAGCCGAGCTCCGCCGCCGAAGTCGGGCCCTCACCCGAGCGCGCCGACAGCCTCGCGCCGGAGGACGTGGCTCCCCTCGAGGTCGAGGGTGAGCCGGCCGAAGCCCAGGCCGACGGGACTCCGAAGAAGAAGCGGACGCGCCGTGGCACTCGGGGCGGCCGAGGCCGGAAGAAGGCACCTGCGGCGACGGCGTCGGACGTGGCAGTGGAAGGTGAAGCACCCGAGCCGACTACGAGATCGAGACCGAAGATCCACGTCCCGCCCTCACCGGCTGCTACCGACGACGAGCCAGCCGTGGACACTGTTGCCGTCGCCGCTGTGTCCGAGCAGGCCGCGGTGACGCGAGAGGATGCAGAAGGCGCGGTCGTGTCCGACGGACAGCCCAAGCGCAAGCGCTCCCGCCGCGGCTCGCGAGGAGGACGCAAGCGACGCAAGCCTGCTGCGAGCGGCGAAGGACCAGCGCTCGAGACTGCCGACGAGCTGGTCGGGGCAGCACTCGGGCCGAGTTCCGGCAACCACGCGTCGAGTGCTGAGGACACGGTTCCGGAGTACGTCCCGATGTCCGAGTGGATCGAGGACTTCGACTCTCGCTCCTAGAAGAGCCAGTCCGCTATCATGCGGCGGCTTCGCGGGCCGCTGGCTCGCTCTGACCTTCGGAGTTGTCCATGACCTACGCGATCATCAAGGTTGCCGGGAAGCAGTACCGCGTCCGCGAGGGCGAGCGGCTGCTCGTCGATCGGCTCGCCCAGGACGACGGTGCCACGTTCACGCCTACCGTGCTGCTCGTCGGTGGGGACGGAGCGCCGGCGCTCGAGCCTGCGGACATCAAGGTGACCGCGAGGGTGCTCGGTGCCGTCAAGGGGCCGAAGATACGGATCGGCAAGTACAAGAAGCGCACCGGCTATCGCCGGCACACCGGTTTCCGCGCCTCGCTGACGCAGATCCAGATCGAGTCCATCGGTGGCATGACCGCGCGTGGTGCCGCGAAGTCGAAAGCCCGGGACGAGAAGGCGGAGAAGCCCGCTCCGACGGCAGTCGTGCCGGATGTGGACCTCCCTGATGGCTATCCCGAAATGACGATCGCAGACATCAAGTCGGCAGCCGGCGACTGGAGCGTGGATGCGATCGCGGCAGCTCTCGCGTTCGAGAAGGGTCATAGCCAGCGAAAGGGCGCGATCGCCGCTCTCGAGTCGGCGCTGGCTCTCGAGGAGGGTGAGTCCTAATGGCACACAAGAAAGGTCTCGGCTCGTCGCGAAATGGCCGTGACTCCGAGTCGAAGCGCCTCGGCGTCAAGGTCTTCGCCGGGCAGTCCGTCAAGGCCGGAATGATCATCGTGCGACAGCGTGGAACGAAGTTCCGCCCCGGTTCGGGAGCCGGGCTCGGGCGCGATGACACGATCTTCGCGCTTCGTCCCGGGACGGTCGAGTTCCGCAGGTCCGGCGACAAGCGCTTCGTTTCGGTCGCCGCGGACTCGGAGTGACTTCCTGACCTCTGCCCGAGGCGGCGGAGGCATGTTTCACGACCGAGCCCACATCCACGCCGAAGCAGGTCGTGGCGGCGACGGCGCGCTCAGCTTCCGCCGCGAGAAGTTCGTGCCAAAGGGGGGGCCGGACGGAGGCGACGGCGGGCGCGGTGGAGACGTCATCGTGATCGCCGATGCCGCACTTCGTGACCTGTCGGCTCTTCAGCGCGTGAAGACGCTGCGCGCAGGACGCGGCGGCAACGGGCGGGGCACGAAGAAACACGGCGCCGACGGGGAGACCGTCGAGGTTCGCGTTCCGGCCGGGACGCAGGTGTTCGACGTCGAAGGGAGGCTCGTCGCGGACCTGACGGCACCGGGCGCCCGTCTCGTCGTGGCGCGCGGAGGCGAGGGCGGGCGAGGGAACGCACGTTTTGCGACCCCGACCAGGCAGACGCCTCGCTTCGCGGAAACGGGCCTGCCCGGTGACGAGGTCGACCTCATCCTCCGGCTCAAGCTTCTGGTCGATGCCGCGCTCGCCGGATTGCCGAATGCGGGAAAGTCGTCGCTTCTCCGCCGCATCTCGAACGCGAAGCCGAAGGTGGCGGACTATCCCTTCACGACGATCGAGCCCGTCCTCGGCGTCGTGGACGGGCCCGAGGCGAGGCAGCTCACGGTCGCAGACGTCCCGGGCCTGATCGAGGGTGCCGCGGACGGTGCGGGGCTCGGGCACGAGTTCCTGGCCCACCTCGAGCGGGCGCAGCTGCTCCTGCACGTGCTCGACGCATCCGAGCCCGATCTCGAGGAGCGGTTTCGCAGGATCGACCGGGAGCTCTCCGCATACGGCTCGGGTCTCGGGGAGCGCCGCCAGCTCGTCGTGTTGAACAAGATCGACCTCGTCGACGAGCTGCCCGTGTTCACGTCGACGGACGATCGAGTCGTTCGAGTCGTGCCCACGTCGTGCGTGACGGGCGCCGGAATCGAGGATCTCGAGCAGGCGCTCTTCGAGCTCTGTCCCGTGGAGGGTCTGGGGCAGGAGCAGGGCGAGCTGCTTCCCGAGTACCTCGAGTACCGACCCCGGCCGAGGCACGGGCCGAGCTTTCGCATCCTTCGCACGGACCGCGGGTACCGCGTCGTCGGTACGCCACCACCGTCCGTCGAGCTCGAGGAGGCGTTGCGACGCGTCGGCGTGAAGCGCGGAGCCGAGGTCGAGGTGGGCGGCGAGACCCTCGAATGGCAGTAGAGGCGAGGCTGGGAATCCTCGGTGGCGTCTTCGATCCTCCGCACGTCGCACATGTCGAGCTTGCGCGCGCGGCGCTGGAACAGCTCGACCTCGAGCGGCTTCTCGTGCTCGTCGTCGCGGATCCAGGACACAAGCTCGCCACGACACCGGCCGAGACGCGCCTCGAGCTGACGCGCTTGGCCTTCGCGGACGTCCCCGAGGCGATCGTGGAGCTCGATGAGCACGCTCGCACCGTTGACTCGCTCGAGGAAAGGCAGCCCGAGGGCGCCGTGTTCATCCTGGGGGCCGATGAGCTCGTGGGCTTCGCGGGGTGGAAGCGGCCCGAGCGAGTCCTCGAGCTCGTTCGCCTCGCGGTGGCCACTCGGCCCGGCGTGGACGACGAGCGAGCTCGAAGGGCCCGCGACCGCCTTGCAGCACCCGAGCGCGTCGTCTTTTTCGAGATGCGCGCGGTTCCCGTGTCCTCGTCGGAGATTCGCGAGCGGGTCGCCCGGGGCGAGAGCATCGACGGGCTCGTCCCTCCGGAGGTCGCCGTGGAGATCACGCGCCTCGGCCTCTATGCGGGCGCCGAGTAGACTGGGACGGAACCCGAAAGGACGAGAGAGACCGAACTGAACCCACTCGAGCAAGCACGCCGTACCGCCGCTCTCTGCCAGGAGAAGCTGGCGACCGACGTCACCATTCTCGACATGCGCGGCGTCTGCGACTTCACCGACTTCTTCGTGATCGCCACGGGTCGGAACCCGAGGCAGGCGAAGGCGATCTACGACGAGGTCGCGGGCGTGCTGAAGAAGGAGCACCGTCTGCTCCCACGCTCCGCGGCAGGCGTGACCGAGGCGAGCTGGATCGTCGCCGACTACCTCGACGTCGTCCTCCACCTCTTCACGCCGGAGACGCGCGGCTTCTACCGGCTCGAGGAGCTGTGGAGCGACGTCCCCTCGGTCGAGTTGGCCGCGGTCTAGGTCCGGCTGTCCTCGCCGACAGCCCAGACGTCCCGCGTCTCGTCCGCTCGAGGCGCTGTCAGACGTCGTGAGATGGCGCGAGATGCGGCATATCCCGGTCGCTAGACTGATGGCTCCCGTGGGGCCATAGCTCAGCTGGGAGAGCGTCTGGCTGGCAGCCAGAAGGTCGCCGGTTCGAGCCCGGCTGGCTCCACTTCATCGCTCGCAATCGCCGCATGGAAGGTGTCGACCAGAGCCCTTCGCGTTCGTCGTACTGGATGCCAACCGAGCGCGGCGGGCGTTCTTCGAAGCGAGGAAAGGAGACACATGGCAGGCCAGATGGTTCACCTCGAGATCCCGGCCGGCGACACCGCCAGGGCACGCGAGTTCTGGGGCTCGCTCTTCGGCTGGGAGTTCCAGGAGTACCCCGGGAGCCCGACCGAGTACCACATGACCCGGTTCTCCGAGACGACGGGCGGTGCGATCTACGGTGCCGACGGCGAGAAGCGCGGGACGCGCGTCTACTTCGACGTCGACGACATCAACGCCGAGTCGGCGCGCGTGAGCGCGCTCGGCGGCGAGGGCGGCGACCCTCTGCCGGTGCCCGGAATGGGCTGGTTCTCGGCCTGTAAGGACGTCGAAGGCAACGAGTTCGGTCTCTGGCAGACCGATCCGAACGCCCCGGCTCCGGGCGCGTAAGCCCGCTAGCTCGACGGACGGGGAGTGTGCACGCTCTCCGTCCGTCGTCGCTCGGTGCGGTGCGGTAGAACGTGTCCCACCGACTCCGAAAGGGACGATCATGCCCTTCTACCAGCACCGCGGAGATCTTCCGCGCAAGCGCCACATCGTCTTCCGCGAGAACGGCCGGCTCCTCACAGAGGAAGTGATGGGTCTCGAGGGTTTCACGGGAAACGAGTCCATCCTCTACCACCTGCACTCACCCTGCCGCGTGAAGGAGCTCGGCGACTTCACGCCGATCGAGCGTGAGGAGTGGGTTCCCGAAGCCCACGCGCATCGCCGGATGAACACGTTCGACGTCGAATCGACCGGTGACGAGATCAGCGGGCGGCGGACGCTGATGTGGAACTCGGACGTCGAGATCTCACTCTGCCGGCCGGAGTCCTCCATGGACTACTTCTTCCGGAACGGAGAAGGCGACGAGGTCATTTTCGTCCACGAGGGGACGGGGACGCTGGAGACGACGTTCGGCGACGTGTCCTACAAGGACGGCGACTACGTCGTGATCCCGCGAGGAACGACGTACCGGTTCGTTCCCGAAGGGGCCCAGCGCTACCTCGTCTTCGAGACCCCGGGGCTGATCGAGATCCCCCGCCGCTACCGCAACGAGTACGGCCAGATCCTCGAGGGCTCGCCGTACTACCACCGCGACATCCACCCACCCACCGAGCTGCGAACCCACCGCGAGCAGGGTGAGTTCCTCGTCAAGGTCCGCGTCCGCGGCGGGTATCAGGACTACGTCCTCGACTACCACCCGTTCGACGTCGTCGGCTGGGACGGGTACCTGTATCCGTGGACGTTCTCGATCCACGACTTCGAGCCAATCACCGGGCGAATCCACCAACCGCCCCCCTCGCACCAGACCTTCCAGGGGCCGAACTTCGTCATCTGCTCCTTCTGTCCGCGCCATCTCGACTTCGACCCGGATGCGGTGCCGATCCCGTACCACCACAGCAACCTCCAGTCGGAAGAGATGATCTACTACGTCTCGGGCAACTTCGGATCCCGCAAAGGGATCTCGGTGGGCTCGATCACGCTCCATCCCTCGGGACTCCCCCACGGGCCGGCACCAGGCCTCGCCGAGAAGGCGCTCGGTGTTCGGGAGACGACCGAACTCGCCGTGATGTGCGACACGTTCCGGCCGCTCAGGCTCTCGACGTTCGCCCGAGACCTCGACGACGGGCACTACGCTCTGTCGTGGTACGAGCCCCCGTCCGAGGAGCCGGACCTCGCCGGGGTGACGAGTCACCTCTAGGGGTCGGACCCGTGGGCTCGACCCCGATCACCCATCGACGGAGATCCGATATGCGCTGACCGGGTGACCGTTCAGTTCTCCCGCGTAGCGGAATGCGAAGCGGCCGTCTCGAAGCTCGCCTCTGACGGCCCCGATGCTCTCGCCGTCGGCGGCGATGGCGGTCGCCCGCAGGGCGCGGCCGGTACTCCACGAGCGCGGCGCCTGGATGGCGATCTCCGTGTCGGCGCCGAGAGGCTGGCGCACCGTCACGCTCGATTCGTCGCGCTCGAGGATCAGGTAGTGCACGCCCTCGGACAGCCGAACGCCGTCGAAGGTTCCCTCGAAAGCCCCGGCCAGAATCCGGTCGTCCCGCGTGCGAGCAAGGAATCCGCTCGGTGCGATGCCGTACCGGCCAATCGGGTGGGCAGCTGTCGCATCCCAGCTCGCAAGAACGACGAGATCGCCGAACGTGCTCTCCGTGACTCCGCGCTCGACGTTCCGGTACCCGGTCAGCCGCACCCCCGCGTAGTGCGGCCCGAGGAGGCGCTGCAGATCTCCCACGAGTCCGAGCCACGGGCTTCGGAGTGAGTCGATCCAGTCGTTCCAGCTGTACGAGCTGACGAGGCCGAAGGCCATGTTCCAGGTCAGGACCTCGCCGTCGTGCGTCATCGTGCCGTCGTACAGGTCGTGCTGGTAGAAAAGGACCTTGTCGTGCAGGAGCCACGTGGCGAGCGGATACGGCTCCCAGTTGCCCTCGCCGAAGATCTTGTCGGGGAGATCGTGCTCGCGGTCCATCATGAGCATGCTCCCGTGGAAGCCCGTGAAATCGCGGGCGAGGCGGTCCCAGCCGTCCTCGGCCATGAGGCACCGATCGGAGTACCGCGCCATCACGGCGAGCCAGCCGTCGTAGTACGCGAGCGGGCCCGGCGAGGCACGATTGAAGTCACGAAGCCACTGACGCGCGCCGACCTGGTCGAAGAAGAGGCAGTCCGCCGGGACGTCGGTACGCCACTCCTGCATCAGCCGAGCCACGCGGTTGCGCACGAACGGGACGAAGGGCGAGACGACGATGCCCGACTTCGGCCCGTAGGCGTCGACGACCGGCCTGCCGTCGCGGTCGATGACGGCGAGGTCCCGCCGCTGGAGCGGCGGCGGGAGTGTCGTCATCGTCGGCGAGTCGTCCGACCACCAGCTGACGTTGAGGTACGGCATCACGAGCTGGCCGAGCGAATGCGCCGTCTCGACGACGGACGTGAAGTCGGCGTTCGTCCCCCAGCGTGGATCCGGCGGCAGGAAATCGGGATCGCGCTCGTCGTGTCCGCCCGGCTGGAACGCGACGGGGTGCAGGAGCGCGGGCGAGGGGAGGCGCGACAGGTCCTCGGCCCAATCCCGGAACGGCTTCAACTTCACGAGATCCGCCTTGATCAGCGGCGCACGCGCGAGCGTGTTCAGGCGAGCGCCGAGCTTCGTCCGTGCGGACGGGTACGCGTCGATGCCGTTCTCGCTGCGATAGGCGAGGATCGACTGCTGGGCGGTCCGGCCGATTCGAACGCGTACCACCGGGCTCGTCCATCGCGCGCGCGGAGCGATCCAGGTCTGAAATTGGTGGATGATGCAGAACCACTGTCCCGAACAGCGGCCCGATGGCGGATGCCGGAGGAAGCCGAGCACGACGGGGTGAATCGGGCCCGAGTTGACCGCGTAGAGCGACAGATGCCCGCCTCCCGCATCGACCGCGAGGAAGTCGGCGAACGCCCACCGGGACGGGTACACGTGAAGGTCGTTCCCGACCCGAGTGAAATAGCCGGGCTCGAGTCGGACTCCTGGCAGGACGTTCGGTGCGTATCCCGCCTCCACGGTGCGCACGTCCCCGAAGAGCTCCCCGGGAAGCGAGACGTTGGTCAGCACGGCGCCCCGATTCTCGACCGTCATCCGCAGATCGAAGAACTGCGCACGTGCGCGGAGCGCGACCGATACAGAGCCGAGGGCGGAATCGCGGTACCCGAGCGTCAGCGTCGCCGCTGCCGGACTCCACTCGTACGAGAAGCGGCGTGCGCCCCGTCGGGTGAAGGAACACGCGTTCTTGAGCGCGGGTCGGCCCCGGGACTCCGCGCGCCACAAGCAGCCCTTCGTCCCGGACGCGACGGGGGTGCCAGCCGTTCTGTCGACGAGGTCGACGATCGTCCCGTTCCGCTTGTCGAGGGTGAGTCGATACGCGGGTGCCGCGACGACGAGACGACCATCGGCGCGGTCGTCGAACGTGATTCCCGGGAACTGCTCGAGCGCCGCGGTCGCGGCGGGCGCGACACCTGTGACCAGGGCGATCGCGACGAACGCCAGAACGAGCCGCCGGAACGATCGCAGGCGAGGACGCGCGGTCAAGTCTTCATGCCCTCGTTGCTCATGAGATGCCCCATCATGTCCGTCTTTCGCCGCGGCAGCTCCGGCACGTCGTCTCGAGAAAGGATGAGGTAGCGATGAGAGGCACTCCATGCTCGATCCGGCTCCCTTCGATCACGTCACTGCTCGTTGTTCTTCCTCTGCTCATCGCGATGCCGGGATCCGTGGGGACGCCGGCCTCGGCCGAGGCTCGGCCTCCCCAGCAGCCCGCTTCCACGTCACGTTCGCGCGACCTCCAGCAGTTCGCCGACTCGTTCGTGACGCGATCGGGGACGCGCCTGTTCGTGGCTGGTCGGCCGTTCCGCTTCGGTGGCGCGAACATCGAATGGCTCGGCCTGGTCGGGTACGGTCCCTTCGATCCGAATGGCTCGCACTTCCCGAGCAACTACGAGATCGACGATGCGATGGCAACGGCCAAGGCGATGGGGGTCCGGGTCGTCCGGAGCCAGACGATGGGCGACTCGGTCGGATGCGAGCACTGTATCGAGCCCACGCTCGCGCACTTCAACCGAGCAGCGTTCGAACGGATCGACTACGCGCTCAGGTCCGCACGCGCACACGGCATGAAGATCATCCCGACGATCGTCGGCGACGATGCGCGCGCGGGCGGAACGGGGTGCGTCTACCTCCGGTGGCGAGGAATCTCCGTCCCGAACTGCTCCCTCATCGACATGCCGCCGTTCTGGACCGACGAGAGGGTGATCAGCGACGTCGAGACGCACATCAGGGCGCTGCTCGAGCACGTCAACGTCTACACGGGCGTCGCGTACAAGGACGATCCGACGATCCTCGGCTGGGATCTCCTGAACGGCGGTGGCAGCCCCGCCCCCTGGACGCGAAGGATCGCGAGCTACATCCGCAGCCTCGACGGTCGCCACCTCATTCTCTCCGGGCCCGAGAACGCGGGCATCCGTGACGTCGACGTCTGCGTGAGCTTCGTCTACCCACACTGGTTCCAGACGTACGCCTCGGTAAAGCGGGGCGTGGCGAGGTGTAGACAGGCGGGCAAGCCCTTCGTCGCCTACGAATACGGGTGGGACAAGACGAACTATCCGACGATGAACCGCTTGCGCGCTTTCCTCGAGTCGCTCGAGAAGGCGCCCGAGATCGCAGGTGACGCGTTCTGGGCGCTACAGGGTCACAAGGACGGCCACGGCTGGATGCCGATTCCGGCAGATACCTCCGATCCGACGACTGCCCGTTCGCGCGAGAGCGGGCAGTGGTGGGCCATGTACTACACCGGGATTCAGACCATGGTCAGCACCGCTGCCGACATGGCGGGTCGCGCGCAAGTCATCCGAAGCCACAACTTCCGGATGGCCGGTTTGCGTGTGCCTGCCCACCCGATTCCCCCTGCGCCCACCGTCACGTCGGTCGTCTTCGGCCCGACGAGCTTCACCGGACGAGTCGGCGCTCGGGTGTACTGGCAAGGATCCGCCGGCGCGAAGAACTACAGCGTCCAGCGCGCGACCGGCCGAACGGGACCGTGGAAGACCGTCTGCGAGCGCTGCGTGACCGATCTCGACGACGGCTTCGTCGACCTGAGCTCGGCTGCTCGCAGCGGTTGGTACAGGGTCGTTCCGTACAACCTCGACGGGAAGGCGGGACGGGCGTCCAGGCCGATGCGAAGCTCGACGAGCTGACGCACTACGAGCTCTTGACGCGTTGAACGGCCATGCCGCACACGTCGGAGCTCATGCGATCCAGACACCGCGAGCGAATCCGATGGCTGCCATGCCGCCGACCGCGGCGAAGCCGATGACGATTCCGAGCCGCAGTCTCGGTCGAGGTGCCGCGAGCGCCGCGAGAGCGATGAACAACGGAAAGTCGGCGATCAAGAAGCGGGGAATGCTCACCAACGGCACCACTGCGGCGGGTGTGCTCAGGATCACAGCGATCACAGCCGTCGAGTAGAGGCCGAACGCGGCTCCGAGGCGCTTCCAGACGACCCACGTCAGGGCTGCCGCGGAAACGAGGAGCAACCACTGCAGGAGGTTCCACGTGCCTCGCTGCTGAGAGTCCTCGAAGCCGGCTGGATACGCATTGTCGGCCGGGAGGTGAAGCCCGAGCTCGGCTGCTCCCTGGTACGCGGTGCGAAGCGCGTCCCAGGCTCCTTGCAGAGGGCCCCAGGGTGAGGTTTCCCGCAGCCAGAAGACGTTCTGAGAGTGGTAGAAAGCTGCCGCGTCCCCGAAGTGGAGGCCGAGGTAGAGCGCGTAGACGCCGAGGGTCGCGGGCAGGAGAACGAGCGCCAGCGGCCGCACGAGCGACTGGGCCGATCGGTCCTTCGGCCACAGCAGCACGAGGAGGGCGGGCAGCAGGGCAAGGCCCATCGGCCGCGTTGCCACGGCGAGTCCTCCGAGGACCGAAGCGGTAACGGCTTGCTGTCGTTGCGCGGCGAGTAGAGACCAGCTTGCAAGCGCCAGGAACAGCGCGTCCGAGTACACCGCGGTGAAGACGAAGGCAAAGGGGAAGAGCGCGAGGAAGAGCACGCTGTCCGAAGCGATCGCCTCGCCCATGAGGTGCTGCGCGATCTTGAAGACGGCAATCGCCGCAATGCCCGCCGCGACCAGCGAAACCAGCACTCCGGCGATCACGGTCGAGCCGAGCACCGTCCCGACTCCCCTCACCAGCAGCGGGTAGAGCGGGAAGAAGGAGGCGCTCTGCTCCACGTCGTACCCGCGTTCGGCGATGCGGATGAACCATCCCGAGTCCCAGTGTGCGAACACGTTGAAGACGAGGCTCAGGTGTGGTCCGTCTGCCGGGAAGTGTGGGATGTTCCGCTCGATCGGCGCCCAGAGGACCGCCACGATCGCCGCGAGCCAATAGCCGACGCGAATCGCGGTCATCGTCCAGAACGGCGTCATCGTCGACGACGTCAACTTCCCGAGAGCGACCCTGGGGTTCACACGGCCAACGCTTCCAGAATCCGAGCAGCATGTCCCGGCGCGCCGGCGGGCATCGCGTCGGACGCTACCCGATCCTCACGCGTTCAAGGGTCGTGCCGTGCTCTGCGATCCTCCTGCGATGGACTCCGAGCGCTTCCTCCGCGAGCTCCCCGATCTCTTCGACGACTTTCCGCGCTCGGAGCACCCGCGCGATCGTCGATTTGCACGGGTCGTCGTCGAAGTCGAGAGCCTCGCGAAGGAGAACAACCTCGCCCTTCTCAACCTGGCCGCGTCGTGCCTGGACGAGGGCGAGGCATACGTCGAAGTCGGCGTTTTCCACGGCGCCAGCCTGGCTGCTGCGATGCTGGGCAACGAGGACCGCCGATTCGTCGGCATCGACAGCTTCGAGTTCCGTGACGCGACGCTCGACGCAGTCGAGCGGAACCTCGCGGCGTTTCGCCTTCCGCGACCCGAGCTCCACGTCGGCGACGTGTTCGAGCTCGTACCGGGAGGAGCGCTCGACGACCTGCGGGCCGGGGTCTGGTACTACGACGCGGTGCACACGTACGACGCTCAACTCGACGGTCTCCGAGTCGCCGAGCCGATGCTCGCACCGGGCGCGCTCGTCATCGTCGACGACACCGACTGGACGGAGGTCGAGCGAGCCCTGGACGACTACCTCTCGGAGCAGCCTCGCGTCCGAAGGATTCTCACGATCGACGGCAACGATCGGGGCTTCCCTCAGTGGTGGGAGGGGATGCAGGTGCTCGTGTGGGAGTGAGCTATGTGCCGCGGATCGTCAACCGGCGATTGAGCTCGACGCCGCTGACGTCGTTGAGCGCGAACGTCGCCGTGTAGGTCTGCCCCTTGACGACGTTGAAGCGCAGGCGGGCACTGATCGTGCAGTCCGCGCGCAGCGGCGCCGTCTGCTGTCCCACCGCGATCAACCTTCCGCCTCGGAACACGCGCCACGTCATCCCGATCGAGGTTCCGGGGACGTCGGTCGCGCAGTAGCGGCGTGTGTGGAGGTTCACGAGCGGCGTGACCGTGCCCCCGCGAAGCCTGAGGACGCCGTTCCTCGCGTCCAGCGGCCTTGCGCTGGCAGTGAACCTCGCCGCAGAGGTGCCCTTCGCCGCGCCGCCTTGCGTGTACACGCCGGATTCCCACTCCTGCCCCGGGTCGTCCTGGTACACGAACCAGATGAACATCGTGACGAACGGCAGGCTCGACGCCATCGAGATCGACTGCTGGATGTAGGCAGCCTGCCTCGCGTACGAGACGCCCAGTGCATCGGGCGGCTTCGTCTGATGCCCGTACTCGGTGACCCAAATCGGCACCGACTTGCGCTTGAACCATGTCTTCAGACTGGCGTCGAAGCGCGGAAGAGACGCCAGCGAGACGTTCGGCCACCTGACGATCTGCGACGGCGGCGAGCTCGGTACGGAGGGGTACGGGTGGTGCGACCAGGCGTCGAACTTGAGCCTCGGATTTGCCTTCGCGACGAGCTCCGCGAACTTTCCGGGCGAGTGCGTCGGGCGTAGGCCGGTGGGCCTGTCGGTCCCGCGCGCCGAGGTCTCACCGATCGCGATCTGCGCCCTTGGGCTTCCGGCCTTGATCCCCGCATAGCCTGCGGCTGCGAGCTTCGCGTAGTTTGCGGGAGCGACCGACTTGCCGGCGCCGGTGAACTGCGGGCTGAGGAACCTCTGGAGATTCGGCTCGTTCCAGATCGACCAGAACCGAACGAACGGGTACCCCATGTGGCGTCCCGAGTATCGCGACGCGATCGCGTTGGCGAACGCGGTGAAGTCGGCCACTCTCCTGGGCATGATGTTCGGAGCTCGTCCCCCGTTTGCCCAGGACGGGGTCCCGGAGATCGAGAGGATCACCTCCTGATCGATCTCCTGCGCCGTGCGGACGGCTTCGTCGACATCGTCGAACGAGTAGGCGAGATCGAACGGGTCCGCCGCATTTGCGGGCCGCGTCTTCGCGACGAGATTCCACTGGACGAGGAGCCGCATGATCGTCGAGTTCGTCTGTCCGGACCCCCGGATGCGGGCGGCGCGATCGCCGACCCAGCGGAAGCTCGGGTCGTCGTGAAACCCGATCCACATGCGCTCGGCCGCGAACGCTGCGGGCGTCGCGACGGCGGCGAGTACGAACAGAGCGAGGACGAGGCGAACGGTACGTCTCAAACGAGCTCTCCTTGAAGGCGGCAAGATCGACCGGAGGCGGCTGAAGTGCCCCAGCACCCTAGCGACTCCCGTATGAGGCTTGTGTAAGGACCCGCACCGACGCGCCTGCCACACCGCGGATGACATTTTCGGCCCCCGACTCCTCTACACTGCCCCACTGACGTGTCAGTCTCCGTCTGGGAAGCGATCTTCATGCTCGTCGTCCTGAAGATCCCGCTCGTCTACCTCGCGACGGTCGTCTGGTGGGCGGTCCGGGCTGAACCACTGCCGGGAGACGACGGTGAACGACCCGACGTGTTCGTACCGCTCACACCCTGTGGCTGGAACGAGTGGCGTCGCCGTCGGCCGACGCGGCCTGGCAAGCGTCCGATCCGTCCATCCGGACGCATCTCGCGCCCTGCGCGCGTGGCTCGCACCGGCTGATGGAAGCGGCAGCGCATCCAAGCGCCGACCGCGTCGCAGGGTTTCTCTGCGCGTTCTCGTTCGCTCTCTCCGGAATCGCTCTCGCCCGGACCCCGGGCCTTCTCGGTCCTGCGGCAATTCTCGTCGCGCTCGTCGCGTCGCGGATGACCACGACGCACCGCACGCTCGCTGCCGCGGCCGTCACGGTCTCCGGTCTCGCGTTCTTCTTCGGCATGCTGATCGCGATAACGACCGAGACTCCGTTGTACTAGCACCGATGATGCGGGGGAAGCCTCCCGCTCGATGCTGGGGAACATCCCGGTTCCCTCAAGCCGGCCTCCACGGACCGCGTCGCGGACCGGCGCTTTCGCTCCTCCCCTCGGACACCCCAGTGATCCGCTTCGCGGACAAGGCGCTCGCGCCTGCTACAAACACGGCGTGGCGCCGTCTCCCGAGCCTTCCGGTCTCAACAGCGGATACGTCGGCCAGCTCCTCGAGCAGTACCTCGACAACCCGGAGGCCGTCGATCCCGTGTGGAGGGAGTTCTTCGAGGGCGCGGACGATCACGTCCTGCAAGCTCTTCCGGGTCTGACGCGCCTCGTCGGGCGCCGCTCGCAGGACGGCGGGAACGGTGCTCCGGCGCCGATTTCCGCGATCGTCGACGAACGCCTGCCGACCGAAACGACCGCCGCCGGTGTGGAGCCGGCTCCTCCCGACGAGCCCAGCCCGGTCCAGGAGCCGGCCGAGCCTCGTGCCGCGGCAGCGACCGCCGACTCGGAGCTCCTGGCAGGTGTGGCGGCGGCGATGTCACTCGTCAAGGCGTATCGCATGCACGGCCACCTGAACGCTCGACTCGACCCGCTCGGCTCGGAGCCGATGGGCGACCCGGCGCTCGACGAGACTCAGCTCCAACCACCGCTCACGCCCGAGCTCCAAGCTCGCATCCCCTCCAAGCTTCTCCGGCTCTCCGTTCCCGGCGACACGTTGCTCGAGGCGCTTCCGAGACTCAAGGCGGTGTACATGGGCACGATCGCCTACGAGATCGAGCATATCTCCGACCATGCCGAGCGCTTGTGGCTCCGGCAGGCCATCGAGGCCGGTCGTTTCCGGGGGCCGCTCGAGCCGAGCGCGCGCGGAGCGCTGCTCGCGCGTCTCGCCCAGGTAGAGGCATTCGAGACGTACCTGCGACGCGCTTTCATCGGTCAGAAGCAGTTCTCGCTCGAGGGCCTGGACGTGCTCGTGCCCATGCTCGATGAGGCAATCGAGATCGCAGCCGAGGGTGGCGCCCATGAGATTCTCGTCGGAATCGCGCACCGAGGCCGACTCAACGTCCTCGCACACACTGTCGGTCGCCCGTACGCGTCGATTCTGCGGGAGTTCGAGGGGGAGCGCAGCGTCGATGCGCTCGTGTCGGACCCCGAGGGCCGCACCGGCGACGTGAAGTACCACCTCGCGGCCTCCGAGACTCGTACGACACGTGCGGGCGAAGTCCAGGTGACGCTTGCCGCGAACCCCAGTCATCTCGAAGCCGTCGACCCGGTCGTCGAGGGGCTGGCGCGCGCCGAGCAAACCGACCGGTCGCACGGCGCCGGTGTCCACGATCCGACAGTCGCGCTGCCGATTCTCATTCATGGCGACGCCTCGTTCGCAGGGCAGGGCGTCGTCGCCGAGACGTTCAACCTGCACTCCCTCGACGGCTACTCGACGGGGGGAACGCTCCACGTGATCGCCAACAACCAGATCGGATTCACGACCGACCCCGCAGAGGGGCGGTCGACGCGCTACTCGAGCGATCTCGCGAAGGGCTTCGACGTCCCGATCATCCACGTGAACGCCGACGATCCCGAGGCGGCGCTCGCCGCGATCAAGCTCGCTCTCGCGTACCGCGCCGAGTTCGGGCACGACGTGGTGATCGACCTGGTCGGCTACCGGCGCTTCGGCCACAACGAGCAGGACGAGGCCGCCTACACGCAACCTCTCCAGACGGAGCGCATCGACGACCAGGTTCCGGTCCGCGAGTCGTACGCGTCCCGTCTCGTGGCAGATGGTGTTCTGGGCGAGGACGACGTGGGCGCGCTCTTCGAGCGCACGCTCGAGGAGCTGCGCGAGGCTCACGACGCGCTGCGCGCATCCTTCTCGCACCCCCAGCCACGGCCAGAACCCCGCTCGCGCGCCGATACCGGCGCTCAGGTCGTCACCGCGGTCGCGGCGGAGCGCCTGCTCGAGCTCAACGAGCAGCTCCTGCGGGTTCCGGAGGGCTTCGAGGTGAACCCGAAGCTAGCCCGTCAGCTCGAGCGTCGCCGCGACGCGATGCACGACGGCGGGATCGACTGGGGGCATGCGGAGGCGCTGGCGTTCGCCTCCTTGCTCGAAGAGGGAATCCCGATCCGTCTGTCGGGCCAGGACACGGAGCGGGGAACGTTCTCCCACCGCCACGCCGTTCTGCACGACCCGCGGACGGGGGAGACCTCGACCCCGCTCCAGCGGCTGGAGGGGGCGGCCGCGTCGTTCGAGATCTACAACTCGCCCCTCTCGGAGTTCGCGGCGCTCGCCTTCGAGCACGGCTACTCCATTGCGGCGCCGGACGCGCTCGTCCTCTGGGAGGCGCAGTTCGGCGACTTCGTCAACGGTGCACAGATCGTCGTCGACCAGTTCATCGTCTCCGGTCGGTCGAAGTGGGGTCAGACCTCACGCTTGACGCTGCTCCTACCCCACGGATACGAAGGGAGCGGGCCCGAGCATTCGAGCGCCCGGCTCGAGCGCTTTCTTCAACAGGCGGCGCAGGACAACATTCGCGTCGTCAACTGTACGACCGCCGGACAGCACTTCCACCTGCTGCGCCGTCAGGCACTGGACGCGACGGCGCGTCCGCTCGTCGTCATGACCCCGAAGGGGCTTCTGCGGTTGCGGCAGGCGGCGTCGACCCTCGAGGACCTGACGTCGCGATCGTTCCAGCCGACGCTGGACGACCCCGACGCCGATCACGCGACAGCAAGCCGCCTCGTCCTGTGCAGCGGCAAGGTCTACTACGACATCCTCGCCCATGAGCTCCGCCTGCGCGCGCGCACGGTGGCGGTTGCCCGGATCGAGCAGCTCTATCCGTTCCCTCTCGAGGCCGTTTCGGCACTCGTCGCCTCCTACCCGGAGCTGCGGGAGATCGTGTGGGCGCAAGAGGAGCCCCAGAACATGGGAGCCTGGCGCTCCCTGCGTCACCGGCTCGAGGAAGCCGCCGCGCACGCGCCGTACGCGGCCAGGGTCCAGTACGTCGGCCGGCCGTGGCGTGCGAGCCCGAGCGAGGGCTATCCCGGGCTGCACCTCCGCGAACAGGACCGGATCGTGCGCGAGGCTCTCGGCTTTCGGGCGAGCTGACCGGCGCGAGTCAGACGCGCGGACGACCCCGGCGCGCGAGCGAGGACGCTACCCGTGGAGCATTGCGCCTGGCGGCCTCGAGCAGCCGTTGACGATGCTCGGGCGGGAGTCGGCGCCAGGCCTCGTACATCGCGAGGGCGACGGTCATCGGCCGTACCCGCTTGACGAGGTAGAGGACGAGCGCGGATACCAGCATCGGCATGTCGGAATCCTCGCACAAGCGGTCGTGCGCGCTCGAGCAGGAGTCGGTGTCAGAGTCGTCGTCAGACGGTGTTGCGGTAGACTCTTCCGCCTCGGAAAGCCATGTCGGATCACGAAGACCTCTCCGAAGTCGATACGGAGTCCGCGTTCGCCCAGGCGATTCGCGAGCATCTGGAGCTGAAGGGGCGCAACGCCAGCCTCGGCGCCGAAATGCCGCTCGATCGCTACCTCGACGGCGACCTCCTCGAGAATCACCCGCTCTTCAAGAGTGAGGAACAGGCTCGCATCGAGGAGACGATGGACGGCGAGCCTGCAGCGGACCTGAGCTCCGAGCGACTGCCGTGGCCGGGCGAGGAGACCGCCGAGAACGTCGAAGGCGCTGCGCTGGACGAGGCGCTGTGGACCGGCCGCCCGCGCGACTTCGACTGGGGAGACTGACCTTCCCGCCCATACGGTCACGCGCGTGACCCCCGAGGAACGTCTCCGGCGGTACGCGGAGCTCGCGGTCAGGGTCGGCGCCAACGTCCAGCCCGGCCAGGACGTCGTCGTGTGGTGCCTCGTCGAACACGTCGAGATGGCGCGGGCGGTGACCCGGGAGGCGTACCGCGCGGGCGCGCGTCACGTCGTCGTCGTCTACTCCGACCTTCATCTGCGACGGGCGGCGATCGAGCTCGGTCCGGCGGAGGAGCTCGGGTGGTCGCCTCCCTATCTCCTCGACTGGATCCGCCGGTGGGGGGAGGAGCGGCTCGCGCTCATCGCGCTCACGGGGAATCCCGATCCCGACCTCCTCGCCGACCTCGACCCCTCGCTCGTCGGGCGGTCCGAGCAGAGGGAGATCCGAGCCGTCCGGCTCGAGCAGGTAGCGCGACGCCAGGTGAACTGGACGATCGTCTCGGCGCCGAACGAAGGCTGGGCTACGCAGGTCCTGGGCCAGCCCGACGTCGAGCGATTGTGGGATGCCGTCTCGGTCGCCATGCGACTCGATGCTCCGGACCCGGTGCAGGCGTGGCGGACTCACGTGAGCCGGCTCGCCGCACGGGCGGCGGTTCTGACGGACCGCGGCTTCGACGCGATTCGCTTCCGGGGGCCGGGAACCGATCTGACGGTCGGGCTGATCCCGGAAGCTCGCTGGGAGTGTGCGACTTTCCGAACCGTGAATGGAATCGAGCACATCCCGAACATGCCGACGGAAGAGATCTTCACGACTCCCGACTGGCGGCGGACCGAGGGCTACGTCCGATCGACGGCACCGCTCGTTGCCGCCGGAACGCGGGTCTCCGATCTCGAGCTCCGATTCGAGGGCGCCAGGATCGTCGACGTCCGCGCTTCCGCCGGCGCCGAGATCATCCGAGAGCAGCTCGCCACCGACGAGCAGGCCGGATATCTCGGCGAGGTGGCGCTCGTCGACGGATCGTCGAGCGTCAAGCGGACCGGGCTCGTGTTCTTCAACACGCTCTTCGACGAGAACGCGACCTGCCACATTGCCTATGGCGATGGCCTCCGAACGCCGATCTCGCTCGACGGAGCGAGTCCCGACGAGCTTCTCGCGCGGGGTGTCAATGTCTCCGGTGAGCACACCGATTTCATGATCGGCGGCGAGACAGTCGACGTGGACGGCCTCGACGAGAGCGGAGCCGCGACGCCGATCATCCGCTCGGACGTCTGGCAGTTGTCGTAGCCGCCGTCGCCGAACTCTCGGCCCCGGCGCTCTCTGGCGACCGCCCGGGTCGCCCGTGTCGCATTCACCGCCATAGTGATGCTTGACAGACTGCATGATGATGTCATAATGACATCATCATGCAGCTCGAGAGCCACATCCAGGCGATTCAACAGGACCTCGCGGCGATCGCGGGTCTCGGAGAAGAGGCGACCGCCGAGGCCGCTCGCCGCCTGAGCGAGGCCCTCGGCTCGACCCTGCATCTCCGGCTCCTCGACCTCCTGGGCGAGGCCGCTCTGGAGATCGGCGGCCAGCTCGAGGCCGGTCGGGTCGAGGTTCGTCTGGCCGGCCGGGAGCCCGAGCTCGTCGTCGTCATGGACGAGGGTTCGGACACAGTCGAGGTGGCGAGCGGAGAGCAGCTCACGGGCCGGATCACGCTCCGCCTTCCCGAGTCGCTGAAACTGAACGTCGAGGCCGCTGCGGCGCGTGAAGGCATCTCGACGAATGCCTGGCTCGTCCGCGGGATCGCGCGCATGCTCGACCACCGCTCGTCCAGGCGCAGTCGCAACCGCCTTCAGGGCTACGCCCAAGGCTGAAAGGAGAGCACGATGTTTCCCACCCCGCTGATGTTCGGTTACGCGAAGCTCCTCGATCGCGGCGATCGACTCCGCACGATTCGCGGGCGCACCTCCGAGAGCCGGATTCGCAGGACGAGTCCGCGCGACCTGGCATAGGTGCCGAGATGCCCGTTTTCGAGACTCCAGGGAGCGTCTCCCTCCAGATCAAGCTGCCGAGCGGACGCGTCGTGGTCACGACGGTTGACGAGCCACGCACGACCGTCGAGCTCCTCCCGATCGGCCGCCGCGGCTCCGACGCGGTCGAGCACACCTCGGTCAAGGCCGACGAGCTCCAGGGCCGCCACCTCGTTCGGATCGAACAGGAGGACCGGGTCAACTGGGGCCCGTTCCAGGTCGCCCGGGGCGGCGAGGTCGAGGCTCGCATCGTCTGCCCTCCGGGAGCCGACCTCGAGCTCTCCGGCGGGTCCACGGACGTCCATGCCGAGGGCGCGCTCCGCGAGGTGTCGGTGACGTCCGCCTCGGGCGACGTGAGGCTCGATACGGTGCGAGGCAAGCTGCAGATCAAGACGGCAAGCGGCGACATCTCGGTCGCCGGACTGGAGTCGGAGTCGTCTCTGATGACGGTCTCCGGCGATCTCACGGTCGGGCGAGCCGGCGGCTCCTTGCTCGGGCGCGCCGTCTCCGGAGACGTCAGGATCGGCTCTCTGAGCGGATCGCTCACACTCTCCACCACCTCCGGTGACGTCGACGTGCGCTCGGTCGAGGCGGGGGAGGTTCGCGTGGAGACGGTCTCCGGCGACGTTCGCCTCGGCGTGAGCCGCGGGACGCGCGTCTGGATCGATGCTGCCTCCGTCTCGGGCGATCTCGACTCCGAGCTCGACGTCGGAGACCGGGAGCCGGAAGGCGACCGGTCTGGTGTCGGCGGTGTCGTGCCGCTCCGCGTCAAGTCGGTAAGCGGTGATGTGTCGATCGTCGGTGCGCCAGACGCGGTATCGGCCTAGCGGGCAGCCCTGATCGCCGCGACGACGTCGTCCTCGCGGCCTTCGAGCAACAAGTCGACGAGCCGCTTCCGGCCGCTCTCTCGCAGTCCCAGAGGCGCGGTGAGCACCCCGTACAGGCGCGCATCGTCGATCCCGGCTTCGCGCGCCGCCGCGACGACGCGGGCGACTCCGCGGCGCGGCTCTCCGTTGTCGAACTGCCAGGCCGGATAGCGCCACTCGATCGACCCGGGCTCGCGCACAGCGATGAGCTCGCCGCTGCGTCGCATCGCCTCGATCGTCGCCGGGTCGACGGCCAGGCGGGCTGCGAGCCACGTCCCGGGAATGCTGTCCGGATAACGGGAACCGGTCGTCGAGCTCACCACCAGCGGCAGCCTATCGACCTCGTCGCGAGCTATGGGAGCTTCGCGAGCATCGCGCTCCAGACGTCTGCGTCACCGCGGCCCTCCCAGGTGTCCACGATGCCGCCGGTCGCGTCGACGAGGATGAAATGGGGCTGGTAGTCGGCTCCCAGCGAGCGCGCGCGGTCCCGTTGTGGATCTTGGATCGAGGGCCAGGTCCACTCGTACCGCTCGACGAATGCCTTCCCCTCGTCGGGGGTGTCGGCGGCGTCGAGGCCGAGGTATGCGACCTCCGAATGCTCCTGCTGAAATGCTGCGTAGGCGACCGCCTCGCTCTGGCACGTGCTTCACCATGAGGACCAGACGTTGACGAGCACCGGTCGGCCCCGGTAGCCGGCGAGCGATAGGGGCTCGCCGTCGAGCGACCTGCCCGCGATCACCGGCGCTCGCTCGCGGGCTGGCACGGCCGACGGCGACTCGACCTCGGTCGGGCCCGCAGCCGGGCTTGCCGCCTGCCCGTCCGAGCTCCCACTGCCGCAGCCCGCCGCGGCGAGCGCACACAGCGCTGCCACGAGCACGTGGGCCAGCGGACGCACTCGCTCACTGTACTCACCTCGTCCGCGAGCCTGGCTCGATTTCATCCTTTCGAAAGATGTCGTTCTTCGGTGTCCGCGCCGATAACCGGCTTCATGCGCCCGCTTGCCGCCGTCATCCTCGGAGCGCTCCTGCTGGCGACCGCTGTCACGACAGCGAGTGCACGCTCGTCCGCTCGCTCGTGGGCCGCTCCGCAGATCGCCACGGTCGTGGAGGCCGGTCTGATGGCACCTTCGGCGGCGGAGTTCAGGCCCGATGATCCGCTGACCGCGGTCGAGTTCGGGCTGGTGCTCGCGAGGCTCGGCGGATCGGTGACCATCGATGAACCCGATCGTCTGGTGACGATGCGCGAGCTCGACGCCCAGCTCGTGACGCTCGTCGGCCTTCGCCCGCTCGCTCGCACTATCCGCTTGGCGGCCCTCGAGGCTGGCCTCACACCGAGGCCGTGGCTGGGAACGGAGACGCTGGCGCGGATGTTGGGGTTGCGTGTGAATCACCTACGCGACGTCGACGAGCTCGAACGCCAGGTCTTCCAGCCGGCCACGCGCGCCGAGGCCGCGTACTCGATCGCGCGCGTCCTCGCGCTCGAGCCCTCCGAGGTCGACGCCGTGCGCACGGCAGCGGAGGGCTTCTCGCTCCCTGTGCTCAGCGAGTGGCAGCGCGAGGTGCTCGCTCGCGCGGTGCGGTTCGTCGGCTCGCCGTACGTCTGGGCGGGCTCGTCGGAGCGCCCGCAAGAGCTCTTCGGCGAAGTCCTGCCGGGCGGCTTCGATTGCTCCGGATTCGTCTGGCGGGTCTACAAGCTCGAGTCGTTCACAGGCGCGCCTGCGCTCGCGGACGTGCTGAGGGGCCGGTCGAGCTACGAGATGAGCGGTGAGGTCCCTCCGTCGGCTCGACGAACGCGTGACCGGTTACAGGCGGGCGACGTCGTCTTCTTCGGCCCGCGCGGTCCACGCTCGAGACCGAACGAGGTCGGGCACATGGGCATCTACCTGGGAAACGGTTGGATCGTGCACTCCTCCCGTTTCGGAACGACGCTCACACCGATGACCGGCTGGTACGAGTCGAGCTTTGCCTGGGGCAGGCGCCCGCTCGCCGAGGCGGGTCTGGCGTAACGACTCCTCAAGGTCAGGGCGTCGCTCCCAGCTGAGATGTGTAAGTCTCCGAGACAGCGAGGCCGTCCGGACATCGTGGGCAGGCCACTGTGGCTCGGGGCGGCCGGAGGGAGGTTGCATGCACGCTCGCTTGGCGAGGTACACGTTCTCCGGTGATTCGCAAGAGCTCGCCCGACGCGTCGAGGACGGGATGCTCCCGATCCTCCAAGCCCAGTCGGGATTCAAGGCGTACATGGTGCTCGAGTCGGACGACGAGGTGATCTCGTTCAGTGGCTGGGACTCTGCGGAGCAGGCAGAGGCTGCGAACGCGACGATCGCAGGGTGGGTTGCCGAGAACCTGGCCGACGACGTCCAACTCAAGGAGGCTCGCATCGGCGAGATCCTCATCTCGACGGCGCTCGGCGTCAGCACGAAGGCCGGCGCCGCCGCCTGAGCCTTGCGTTCCACCGCACGAGAAAGGCCCTGTACGCAGGGCCTTTCTCGTCAAGGGACGAGGTGGAGCGCTAGCGCGCCGGAATGGAACCGCGCCGTGGCGCAGCGGCCGATCCTGACCCCGGATCGTCGGCTGCGCGTCTTCATCTCGTCGACCCTCCGAGAGCTCGCACTCGAGCGCGTCGTGACGCGCGAGGCGATCTCGTCATTGCGCTTGGCGCCGGTCCTCTTCGAGCAGGGCGCGCGCCCGCACGCGCCGCGCGACCTGTACTCGGCGTACGTGGAGCAGTGCGACGTCTTCCTCGGCGTCTACTGGCAGAGCTAC
>DATIBA010000177.1:0-6915 GCA_035457765.1 Gaiellaceae bacterium | reverse complement strand
CGTCTCCGCCGCGACGTATGTGCCGGGCTTGACGAGGCCCGAGTCGTGAGGCGTCGCCGCGTCGGTCAGGCTGAAGCCTTGATTGATCGAGTCGGGGCCTCCCGTGAGCGTGAACGGGAAGCTCTGCGGATCGCCCGAGGGTGCCGTGACCTTGTCCACGACGATCGAGCCTCGCTTCGTGTTCGTGTAGGTGCACGTGGCGGTCTCGCCAGCCGCGAGGACGATGTTCGACGTCATTCCGGTCTCGCTCGAGTTGCCGTCCTCGTCGACGCAGTCGAGGCTCGTGAAGTCCCACCCGGCCGGCGGGGCCGACTCGGTCACCGTGTAGGTGCCCGCGGCGATGTTCGTGAACGACTGGCTGCCGCTGCCGCCCGCAGTCGTGATCGGGAAGGAGGCGGGCGAGAGACCGCCCGTCGACGTGTAGTCGAACGTCGCGTCGCCGCCGACGGCGACCTTCTCGATGAGGAGGTTCGCCGGCGCCAGGATCGCACCGGACATGATCTGGTTGTCTCGGTTACCGACGGACGCGCCGTCGGCCGCGGTGATGCGTACGTGGTACGGGCCACCCGAGATCGAGCCGGCGCCGACACCTACCCCCCAGCCTCGAGGGCCGGTGCTCGCGGCGATGTGCGCGCCGAAGAGCAGCATGACGTTGGTGGCATCGGCGGTCGACGGCACCGAGTACGTGAGGGTGATGTGGGCGTACGAATCGCTCGAGCCGCCCGGGTCGTCGTGCGTGTAGGCGGACGCCGCCGTGATCGTGCCGCCGTACATCGTGAAGACCTGGCCGGTGAGCTGGTGATCCTGAGTCACGCCCACCGGAGGCGAGTTGTTGTCCGCCACGGGAGTCGGGTCGAGCGGGATCGGGAAGGTGGTCGCAGGACCTGGCACGCAGTACGCCGCGTTGAGATTCGCGCCGCAGCGGTCGGCCGAAGTCTGGGTGTAGTTCCAGGTCGCGAGCGAGTCGTAGGCGTGCACGCCGCCCTTCCGCGTGAGGAACGAGATCTCGACAGTCCGACCCGTCGTCGGGCTGTTCTTCGGGAGCTCCAGGACCACCCGCTGCGCCGTGACCTCGTCCTCGGCGTAGTGCGAGTTGCTGGCGTTGAGAATGCCGTTGATCCACTTCTCCGGGCAGTCCGTTGCAGAGCTCGGAGGCGCACCGTTCGCGCACTGGTCGAACTCCTTGACCGAGGCGTCCGTGCCTGGAGCTGCTCCCGAGATCGCGACCGCGACGAGTGCGACGGCGAGTACGACCATGCCGACGAGGACCATGCGAAGCGATCGCCCACCGCTTCGAGGCGCCCAGTCTTCGGGCTCGACGACGTCGACTAGCCGTGTGAGGTTACCCACCTTCCCCATTTGAGTTGTTCCCCTTTCGCTGCTTGGAACTCGTCCGATCCCGTTCGCTCGCTTCCCCCTCGAGTAACAGGCAGCTGGGCTCGGATCTCTTGGTCTGCTTGATCTGTGCCTCAGCGTATCCCCCGCCCGGGGGCGCAGCAATCCCTCGGACGAGGGTCAGGACGAAGGTCCAGGGACACCCTGGCTGACCCGGAAGGGGGCCTCCCCCATCCCGAGGTCGGGGAGCCGGAGGGCGGACCGCAGCCGCCCTCCAGCTCCTCGCTACCCCCTCCCCCAGCCCGTCGCTCGCGCGTCGGAGATGGCAGCTCGTGCCATCGACCCGCTACCCCGTCACCGGCGGCAGGAACACTCCCACCACGCCGATCCGCCTCGGGCCGCAGAGCTTCCGGTTCGTCTCACGTGCGGCGATCGTGACGATCCCGGCCTTTCGCGCGTTGATCCGAAGCACGACCAGGCCGTTCCCGTTGGAGGTGCCGGTCCTGTCGACTCCCGCCCCTCTGAACGTGACCCTGACGCCCTTCACGCGCTTCTTGCCGGCGGTGACTCGGACCGTGATCCGATCCGGCTTGCCGTCGGCCTTGATCATCCTCGGCGAGACAGTGAGCGCGATGCACGGCTCGGACACCGGCGGCTTCGGCGTCGGCGGCTTCGGCGTCGGCGGAGCCGGGACGACCGTGACCGCCGAGTCGGAGTTGTCCGCCGGGTCCGTCTCCCGCCCGCCGGAGCCGGTGACCGTCGCGGTGTTCGTGTGCGAGCCGACCGCGGTCGCCCGCGCTCTGATCGCGATGGTCACGGTCTCGCCGGGAGCGATCGTGCCGACCGAGCAGGTAACGAGGGCCGGCCCGAGGTTGCACGTCCCCTGTGACGGCGTCGCGGTCAGGTAGGTGATACCGACGGGAGCCGGATCGGCGACCTGCACGTCTGTGGCCGTGTCCGGGCCGCGGTTCGTCACGGTCAGCGAGTAGTCGACGATCCCGTTGAGCGGGGTCGGCGAGGACGCCTCCTTGACGATGACGAGGTCGATGAGCCGCGGCGTGATGTCGACGCGTGCATCGTCGGAGTCGACGACCGAGTTGCCGAACTGGTCGCGGCCACTCGCGACCACGGTGTTGACGTGAGAGGTCCCGCCGGCCCCGGTGATCTCACGCTGGAACGTGCAGTTCACGCTCTCCAGCGGCATGAGGTTCACGGGCACGTCGAAGCAGCCGTTGCCGCCCTCGTCGTCGAGGTCGCCGAACTTGTCGTCGAAGACCTCCTGGATCGCCACGTTCACGACGGAGGTGTTCTTGATCGTCACGGAGAACGTGACCAGGCCACCCGGCTCCTTGAACGAGGTCGGGGTCGCGCTCTTCTGGACGTCGATCGCGCCCTTGCCGAGCGGCGGAACGAGCATGTTCTCGAAGACACAGGTGACGTTTTCGCCCGCGGAGAGCTCGATCGCGTCCGGGTCGGAGCCGTCCGAGCAGGTGGCCGAGGTCAAGGTCCAGCCGGCGGGCACGTCCTCGGAGACCGAGTAGGTTCCCGGCAGCAGCTCGCCCGAGTCGTTCGACTCACCGTCGGAGAGCGAGAAGCCGTCCTCGTCGTAGCTGGCCTCGAAGTCGAAGGACTGCGGATGCCCTTCGGGATCGGTCCGCTTCTCGACGACGATGGAGCCCACACGCCGCTCGTTCGTGAAGGTGCACGTGACCGTCTCGCCAGGGCTCGCCATGAACGTCGCCGTGCGCGTCGCGACATCACCCGTCGAGTTCGCGTCGTCGCACACGATCGAGGTCAGCGCCCAGCCTTCCTTCGCCGCCTCGGTCGACACATAGGTTCCAGGAGAGACGTCGGCCGAGATCGTGCCTCCGTCCTCCGAGATCGAACCCGCGGGCGTGCCGGTGAACTCGAAGGTGTCGGTGCCGCCCTTCATGACCTTCTCGACGATCACCATGCTCCGCTTCCTGTTGCGGAACGTGCACGTGACCGTCTCGCCCTCCTCGACGTTGAACGTCGCGGTGCGCTGGGAGATGCTGCCCGACGAGTTCTCGTCGTCACAGCTGATGGAGCCCAGATTCCAGCCGGCCTTCGGGAGCTCCGTCGAGGTGTACTGCCCCGGGGCGACGTCAGCCGAGATCGTGCCTCCGTCCTCCGAGATCGATCCCGCCGGCGTGCCGGTGAACTCGAAGGTATCGGTGCCGCCGTTCATGACCTTCTCGACGATGACGCGCCCACCCTCTTCCGGCGGCCCGGGCTGGTCGTCGTTCGTGATCGTGCAGGTCTCGCGGTCGCCCTTGTCGAGGACGAGGTCCGCACAGTTGTCGTACGTCGTCACATAACCCGGAACGGGAGGCTCGGTCACGGTGTACGTCCCCGGATCGACCTCGAAGGCGTTCCGACCGTCGCTTTCGAACTGGTGCGCCGGCCCGCCGTTCACCCGGAACGAGAAGTCGTCGGGCGTCGCCGTGCCGCCGTCGTCGTTGATCACGACTTTCTCGACGACGAGCTTCGGCTTCTCCTCCTCCTCCTCCTCGCACTCGTCTCCATTGCCGTTGCCGTTGTCGCCCTCGCCGTTGTCGCCCTCGCCGCCGGTCATGCGCACGTCGTCCGGGCAGGGCGGAGGCGGAGGCTCGCAGTTGTCGCCTTCGCCGTTGTCGCCCCCGCCGCCGGTCATGCGCACGTCGTCGGGGCAGGGCGGCGGGGGAGGCGGAGGCGGAGGCTCACATCCGCTTGCGAAGATCGCTTGGCCCGCGGCGTCCCAGTTCTTGCCGGGGTAGCTTTGCGGATCGCCCTTGTTGTCCGTGTAGTCGAAGGGTGGGATGATGTCGCCGGAGTGGCTGTCGTGCCCGTTTCCGCCGCTCTGCCCGGCGCCGAGAACGCCGTCGTCGTCGGTTGTGATCACGACGTACGGGTTCGTCTCGCTCGAGGTCGCATGGCAGAGCGTGACGGGTGTGTGACCTTGGCCCGAGCCGTTGCCCGAGCGCACGCTGTGCTCGCCGGCTGCCAAGCCACTCCGCACGTGAGGGACGAGGTCGAGCGCCGCCTGCGCGAGGCCGACTCCGGCGGCCTGCGCGCCGACGGCCGCGGCCACCACACCTACGAGCGCGGCGACGCGAAGCAGCCTCAGATTCCCGTTCCTCCCCATCGCTCTTCCCCCTTCGCTGCTCGTCCTCGGCTGAGCCCTGTCGTTCTCCCCCTCGAGCAACAGTCAGCTGGTTCGCTGTCTTTCGGACGGTATCCCCCGACTGGGGGAGCAGCAATCCCTCGGACGAGGGTCTGGACCGATGGCCAGGGTCGACCTGGCTACCCCGTTCGGGGCACTCTCGACCCGAGTACGAGCTCCCGGGAGGTCTCCGGGCTGTGCCACACTGCTGACCCATGCGGGTTGTGATCGCAGACGACCACCGGCTCGTCCTCGACGGCATCCGTCGAGCGCTCGAGGACGACGGCGGATTCGAGATCGTCGGCGAGACGCAGTCTGGAACTCAGGTACTGCCGCTCGTCGGGCGCACGAAGCCCGATCTCGTGCTCCTCGACGTCCGGATGCCGCACATGGACGGGCTCGCCTGCCTGGACGAGATCCGCCGCCGACATCCGGATACACGCGTCGTCATGCTCTCCGCGTCGACGAATCAGGAGCTGATCGAGGCGGCACTCAGGCGTGGTGCTGCGGCCTATGTCGTCAAGACGGTGAACCCGAACGATCTCCCGGCGACGCTACGCCAGGCTCTCGAGGGCAACATCCACACAGCCGTCGGGGTCGAGGAGAACGAGCGAGCCGGCGCGAAGGCGCTCGGGCTGACGGAGCGTGAGCTCACGATCCTCGGCGCGCTCGCGCGCGGGCTCTCGAACGACGAGATCGCGAAGGAGTTCTGGGTTGCGCCTCAGACGGTGAAGTTCCACCTGACGAACATCTACCGCAAGCTCGGCGTGAAGAACCGCACGGAGGCGACGCGCCTGGCGTACCAGCACGGGCTCGTGGAAAGCCCGATCTACGCCGACGAATAGGTGATCGCGTGGGGACAGACCCCATGGGTCTGGGCCCATCCCCGTCCGCCTCACACCGATGCGAATACTCAGACGAATCGCCGAGGAGGAGTACATCCTGGTCGTGCTCCTGGCTGGGTTCGGACTCATCTTCCTCCTCATCTTCCCACCCGCGATCTTCGTCAACGACAGCTGGCTCAACTTGATGGCCGGGCGGGAGGTGGTCGAGAACGGCTTACCGAGCCGTGACGAGATAACGGTCTACGGGCTCGGCAACACGTGGACCGACCAGCAATGGCTGGCCCAGGTCTTCATCTACGGCACGTACTCGCTCGGCGGCCATGCACTCCTCTCGATCGTGACCGCGACGCTCGTCGTCCTCGCGTTCGCGATCGCGACGGCGGCCGCGCGCTCCCTCGGCGCCGGGCCGCGAGCGATCTGGGTCCTGTTCCTCCCCGTGCTCATGGCAGCACCGTGGGCCTGGTCGATCCGCGCCCAGATGCTCGCACTACCGCTCTACACGGGCCTGCTTTGGCTCCTTGCCTCCGAGGCCCGTCGCCCGACGCGACGCGTCTGGCTGGCGTTCCCGCTCCTCGTCGTCTGGGCGAACGTGCACGGGAGCGTCGCGCTCGGCGCGCTGCTGGTGATGCTCCTGGGTGCGTACGAGCTCGTCCGCAGCCGCGGGCGGTCGGGATGGCGGAGCATCGCCCTCGTCGTCCTCGCGCCTCTCGCCGCCCTCGTGACTCCGTACGGCCCCGCCGACACGATCCGGTACTACCACCTCCTTCTCGTCGACCCACCCTTCGCGGGACGCGTGACCGAATGGCGCTGGGCCGCCCCGGCCGTGAACACGGCGTTCTTCTACGTGCTCGTGGCGATCGCCGTCGCCCTGCTCGTCCGGCGTTTCAGGAGGCTCGAGCTCTTCGATCTCGCGATCCTCGCCATCACCCTCGTAGGGGCCGTGACCGCCATCCGCGGAATCGTCTGGTTCGCCCTCGCGTGCATGGTCTTCCTCCCAGTGGCGATCGGCCGCAGCCTCGAGAGCCGGAATCCCGGTGAGCCTCGCCGCCGCTTCAACGCCGTCCTGACGACCGCGCTCTGCGTCACGCTCGTGGTGGTCGCTGTGTCGTCTTTCCTCCGCCCCACGTCCTGGTACGAGACGTACTGGCCTCGTGAGGCGGTGGAGGCCGTGCGTGCCGAGGTACGGCCGGGCGACAAAGTGTTCGCGCCCGACCGCTTCTCCGACTGGATGCTCTTCAAGCTCCCAGAGCTCCGGGGACGCGTGGCGTACGACGTTCGCTTCGAGGTGTACGACCGCGAGTTCTTCGACCGGCTCCAGGTATACGCGGGCGAGACGGGCGCGGACTGGAAGTCGTTCGCCGACGGCTACCGCATCGTCATCGTGGACGAGACGCGGCGCTCGCACACGGCCGACTTTCTCGAGGAACGAGGTGCGCGAACTCTGTATCGCGGCGACGAGATCACGGTGGTGCTGCGGCCGGAGCACTGACGGTGCTGGCGGCCGGCTTCCCGAAAGCGGCCCGCTTCCCGAAAGAAAGATGACGAAGCGCCAGCACGATCGTCGTCGCAGCG
>DATIBA010000176.1:0-13467 GCA_035457765.1 Gaiellaceae bacterium | reverse complement strand
CGACGGCTCGGACGTCGGCCTCGCGAACTTCCGCATCGACGCCTTCACGTGGCTTTCCCCCACGAGCCTGCTGCTCTCGTTCGACGCGTCGGGCGCCGTCCCGGGCGTACCCGGGACGGTCGACGACTCTGACATCGTGCGTTTCGCTGCAACGGCCGTCGGATCCGATACCGCTGGAACGTTCTCGCTCTACTTCGACGGCTCCGACGTAGGCCTGACCGTGGCGGGAGAGGACCTCGACGCTGTCGAGTTCCTTCCGAACGGACACCTCCTCCTCTCGACGATCAACACGTTCGCGGTCACGAGTGCGGGCGGCGAGGACGAGGACCTCCTCGAGTTCGTTCCGACCTCGCTCGGGCCGACCACGTCGGGGACCTTCTCGCTCTACTTCGACGGATCGGACGTGGAGCTGACGGCCGCGGGAGAGGACGTCGACGCCGTCGCAGTCGACGCGCTCGGGCGCCTCTACCTCTCGACGTACAACAACTTCTCCGTTCCGGGCATCAGCGGTCAGGACGACGACGTCTTCGTGTTCACGCCCTCGACGCTCGGTGCGACGACCGCGGGGACGTTCTCACCGACGCCGTACTTCGACGGAGCGGCGTTCGGGCTCGCGGCCAGCGACGTGTTCGCCATCGACCTGCCCTAGCCGGATGCGGCGCGACAGGTACGGTCTCCATCGGGGAAGAGGGATGGGCACCTCATGACACGGCCGAAGCTGCTCCTGGTGAAGGGGTCGGCGCCGTTCGGCGGCGACTGCGTCCTCATGCTCGAGCTCGGACGGGCGGCCCAGGAGCAGGGGTTCGAGGTCGACGTGCTCGCGGTGGATCCGTACTTCCAGACGCTCATCCGCGAGTACGGACTGGGTCTCGTCGAGCTGGACGTGATCCGGAGGGAGATCAGACCGTTCTGGGATCTTCGCGGTCTCGTGCGCCTGAGGCGCTTCCTCGCGCGCTCGCCGTACACACTCGTGCACACGCACACGACGAAGCCGGGCATCGTCGGGACGTTGGCGGCTCGAGGTGCAGGGGTTCCGGCCGTCATGCACACCGTCCACCTGTTCCCGTTCCACGAGGAGACGGGCCGGCTCCTCACCACCGCGTACGTACGTGCGGAGCGGCTCTCCGCGCACTGGTGCGACAGGATCGTCACGGTGAGCGAGTACCAGCGCGACTGGGCGCTTCGAGTCGGGATCGGCTCGCCGGAGCAGGTGATCGCCATTCCGAACGGCGTCCCGACCGACAGGGTAGAACCTCGCCGTTCGCGGTCGGAGGTGCGCGCGGAGCTCGCGATCGGGGATTCGTTCATGATCCTCTCGACCGGGCGTCTGGCGGAGCAGAAGGGCCTCGAGTACCTCATTCGGGCAGCCCCGCTCCTCCGCCTCGCGGTGCCATCTGCGCGGATCGTCCTTGCCGGCGACGGCCCTCTCGCTCGCGAGCTAGCGAGGCTGGTGGCGACTCTCGGCGTCGCAGAGACCGTGACCCTGCTCGGGCATCGCTCCGACATAGGTGACCTGCTGGCGGCTTCCGACGTCGTCGTGCTTCCCTCACTCTGGGAAGGTCTGTCCATCTCCCTCCTCGAGGCGATGGCTGCGGCCCGGCCGGTCGTCACGACCTCGATCGGATCGAACCGCGAGGTCACGAACGAGGGTGAGGCTGCTGTCCTCGTCCCGCCGAAGGATCCCGAGAGCCTGGCCGCGGCGATTCACTCGCTGGCGACCGACCCGACACGGCTCGAGGAGTTGGGGAGGAGGGGCCAGGACGTTCAGCGAGCGCGCTACACGATGTCGCGCATGCTCGACGCGTACATGGGCGAGTACGAGCGCCTTCTGGGGCAGAAGCACGTGCCGGTTTCCGCGCGCCGTGTCCAGGTGGAGGGGACATGATGAGCCGTGTCGTGGCCGCCGACGAGCTGCACTCCGTCCCGCCGGGCATTCAACCGCTCGAGCTGATCCGCAGCGTGGCCTCGTACCTCGAGGAGGCCGGCGTTCGCTACTGCCACTGGAAGAGCAATGCCGCGATCGACCGCTCCGCGACGGGCGACAACGACCTCGATCTCCTCGTGCATCGCGCAGACGTTCGCTCGTTCACCGAAGTCCTCTCCCGTCTCGGTTTCGTACGTGCTTCCAAGCCTCGTGCGTCGATACCGGGCATCGAGAGCTTCTACGGCCACGACGGGGGGACCGGCCGGCTCGTGCACGTCCACGCCCACTACCGGCTCGTCCTGGGCGACGACCGGACGAAGAACTACCGCCTGCCCATCGAGGACGCCTACCTCGACTCGGCGACTCGCAGCGGCCTCCTCCCGCTCCCGTCGGTCGAGTTCGAGTACGTCGTCTTCGTGATCCGCATGGTTCTCAAGTACTGCACCTGGGACGAGATCGCCTGGTGTGCCACGCGCGGTCGCCGTGCAGCTCCGAGCCGGACGGAGCGCGAGGAGCTCGCGTACCTCACCCCGCGCGTCGACGACGCTCGGGCGGCCTCGGTCGTCGAGGAGCATCTCCCGTTCGTCGGCGCAGAGCTCTTCGCCGAGTGTGTCGCCGTCCTCGGGCGGGATGCGTCGATCCCGCGTCGGATCCGGGCCGGGAGCAGGCTCGAGACGAGCCTCCAGGCCCACGCGCGCTACTCCCGGCTCGACGATCGGATCCGGCGGATCTGGGGCCGGATCGCCGCCGCGGCCGAGCGTCGCACGAGCGGCCCCGAGCGGAACCGCCTCGCCGGTGGCGGAGCGATGGTGGGGGTCACGGGCGGAGACGGATCCGGCAAGTCCACAGCCCTCGCCGCTCTCCACGGCTGGCTCGAACCCGAGTTCGACGTGCACCTCGTCCATCTCGGCAAGCCGCGCTGGTCGGCGACGACGTTTCTCGCGCGGGCAGGTCTCAAGGCGGTCGCGGTCGGAGCAGGAGGGCTCGCGCGCGCGGTTCGAGTCACCCCGACACAGCGTCTCGCGTCGGCGGTCGAGACGTATCGGCCGCTCCTCTGGCTCGTCTGCACCGCCCGCGACAGGCAGAACGCCTACCGTCATGCGCGCCGATTCGCCTCCGGCGGCGGGCTCGTGCTCTGCGACCGGTATCCGCACCCCCGGCTCAGGTCGATGGAGGCTCCGCTGATCGCGAGCCGGACCAGCGACGGTCCCGACAATCGCTTCGTCCGGGCGCTGATCACGCTCGAGGAGGGCTACCATCGCACGATTGCCCCTCCCGACCTCCTCGTCGTCCTTCGGGTCGATCCCGAGATCGCTGTCCAGCGGAAGACCGAGGAGAGGCCGGAAACCGTCCGCGCGCGAGGCGCTGAGGTCTGGAACATCGACTGGCGCGGTTCCCGGGCGCACGTCGTCGACGCGAGCCAGCCAGAGGACACGGTCGCGCGAGAACTGAAGGCTCTCGTGTGGTCCGTTCTCGGCTAGGCGCCCGTTCGGTGACCGGGAAGAGTCAGGCCGTCGAGATCGTCGGCGTGGCGGGGTCGGGCAAGTCGACGCTGACCCGCGTTCTGCGCTCCGACTACGGCTGCGACGTCGCCGACTCGCTCCACACGAAGCTGCCCACTCACTGGCCTTACGTCGCCCACGGCCTGCCCCGCGTCGCATCGTTCTTCGTGTCGAGTGTGCGCGACCGGCCTGCACTCAGCTGGGAAGAGCTGAAGTTCGCGCTCTACGTGGCGCAGTGGGATCGGTACCTGCGAGCGGAGTACGGCGACCGACCGGGCGTCGTAGTTCTCGACCAGGGCCCGATGTTCGCCCTCGCGTGCCTGCTCTGGGGGCACAAGCCGGTGACCCGGCACGTGTCCTTCGAAGCGTGGCTCCGGCGCATGGCCGAGCACTGGTCTCTCGAGCTCGACGCGATCGTAATGCTGGACGCGCCCGACGCCGTCCTGCTCGAGCGAATCGACGCCAGAGAGCAGCGCCACGACGCGAAGGGCGTGCCGTCTCACCAGGGACTCGAGCTCCTCGGGCGACACCGCGAAGCGTACGGCCGGGTACTGGAGGTGGTCGAGAGCGTCGGCAGCACGCGCGTTCTCCGCTACGACACGGCTGCGCTCCCGCCCGCGCGGATCGCCGACCAGCTTGCAGAGCTCCTTGGTATGGGCCGGGCGCGGCCGCAGGAGTTGACGGAGACCCCTCGCGCTCTCAACCTGATACAGGGAAGCGCGACGCGCGAGGACGCGTGACGCGAGACGGAACGACGGGAGGACCATGGCCAGCGACATGTCGACGGAGCTGACGTGACCGAGGGAGCATCGGCCTCTCGGCGCCTCCGCGTGCTGCACCTGATCATCGTCCTCGGAGAGACGAACAGCCAGTACAACGAGCACTGCCTTCCAGTCATGGACGAGCGCGATCTCGCGATCTGCACGTACTTCCGGCCGCTGCTCGAGGCGCCGGCACAGATCGCCGTCTTCGCCGGCGATGGCACCTTGCGCGGATTCTTCCAAGCACTCGCGGCTGCCCTCGACGGGAGGGAGTACGACGTCATCCATGCTCACGCCCCGCAAACGGGGGCTTTGCTGGCGATCGGGCTCGCCCTCCACCCCAGGAGGTGGAGGTTGTTCCGCAAGCTCGTCTACACGGTGCACGACTCGTACTACGACTACAAGCCGCGCAACAAGGCACTGATGCTGCCTGCGATCGCGACCTTCCGCCGCGTCGTGTTCTGCGGACACGCCGCCTACGACAGCTATCCGCGGCTGTGGAAGCGACTCGTCGGGAAGCGCGCCCGCGTCGTGCAGAACGCGGCCGACCTCGAGCGAATCGACCGCGCGGTGAGCGCTGCCGGTCCCCGAAACGGGACGACGTTCGACGTCGTCTCCGTCGGACGGCTCGAGAAAGTGAAGGATCCGCTGACGGTGCTCTCGGCCTTTCAGCGAGCAGCAGACCAGCAGTCGACGCTGACGTTCGTTGGCACCGGCGCTCTGGACGGGAGGTTGGAGCGGGAGATCGGGTCCCGGCAGATCGCTGACCGCGTCGCCCTGGCCGGCCTCGTCCCCCGGGACGACGTCTTCGAGCGCTTCGCCCAGGCCGACCTCTTCGTCTCCGCATCGCTCGGCGAGGGACTGCCGGTGGCCGTCATCGAGGCGATGGCCGCCGGCTGCCCGGTGGTGCTCTCCGACATTCCGCACCATCGCGAGGTCGCGGACGGAGCGGACTTCGTCCCCTTCGTCAGGACCGGGGACATCGACGGCTTCGCCAGGGAGATCGAGAGGTTCCGGAACATGTCACCCGAGGAACGGCGAGCCATCGGCCTGGAGGGCCGCAGGCTCGTGTCGGGCCGCTTCGGTCTTCCGACGATGCACGCGGCCTACGAGAAGGTCTACAGGGAGATCCCGTGATCGTCGAGCTCATCGGCTGCGACGGCGCCGGGAAGACGACGCTGGGCCGGATGCTCGCCGAGCGAGGCGTGCTGGGAACGCGTGCCGTCCTCATGGCCGACCTCGTCCTCGATCGTCAGGTGCTCCGTCGGATCAGACATCCCACCGCCAGGAACGTCGTGCAGGAGGTCGCGGGCCTGCCGTTCCTCCTCCGCGCCTACCGTCGCCGGCGCGCCTATCTCGCGTTCGCACGGCACATGCACGCCCGCTACGCAGCCTCCGCGTACCACCGGCTCAACGGCATGCGTGGCATCGCGCGCCGCGTGGGGATGTACGAGCTCGCGCGAAGCCGCGCCTCGAACCGCATCGTCCTCTCCGACGAGGGAACGGTGCTGAGCGCCTACCTGTTCGCGCTGACGGACGTCGAGCTCGATCGCTCCCACGTAGCACGGTTCGCCGAGCTCGTTCCCGTGCCTGATGCGATCGTCTACGTCAAGGCCCCGATCGACGCGCTCGTCGAGCGCGCGCTCGCGCGACCCGACGTACGCCCGCAGCACGCCCGGAAGTCCCGCGAGGACGTGGAGCGGACGATCGGTCGCACCGTAGAGGTGTTCGACCTGGTCGTCCAAACGCCGCCTCTCCGGGACCGTGTGCTCGTGGTGGAGAACGACGGCGACCATGACCGCCTGCAGCGCCTCGGCGCCGAGCTCGCGTCCGAGTTTCGGGCCGCGCCCGAGGCGAGGGGCGCGCCGCGACCGCGAGCGGTCCGAACATCCCCGGACCGACTCCACGCCGGCGAGTAGTGCTCGCGACCGTCTCCTCCCTCTTCGAGCGGCTCGACGAGGCCGGCGTCCGGTATTGCCACTGGAAGAGCAACTGGGCGCTCGCCGAGACGCTCGACGGCAAGACCGACCTCGACCTCCTCGTGAGCCGCGAGGACGCGTCGAAGTATCGGGGGATCCTCCAGGATCTCGGATTTCGCCCCGCCGTACAGCATGATGCGGCTCCGTTTCCGGCGGTCGAGCACGGCCACGCGCTCGACAGTGCGACCAACGCGCTCGTGCACGTCCACTCGTACTACCGCGTCATCACCGGCGGGAGCCTCGCGAAGAACTACCACCTGCCCCTGGAAGAGATGCTCCTGGGGGACGTCAGGCGCGAAGTCGCGCTCAACGTGCCGTCACGAGGCGGAGAGCTCGTCGTGTTCGTCCTGCGCATGTCGCTGAAGCACGCGACGATGCCGGAGCTCGCGCTCGTCATAAGGGATTGGGACAACGTGCGGCGAGAGGCGGCCTGGCTCGTCACGGACGAGGCGCGAACGGAGGCCGACGCCCTGCTCGCTACCTGGCTTCCCGCCTTCGATCCCGCGCTGTTCACGGACGCGCTCGACGCCCTCACGGCGCCGGCGTCGGTCGTTCGGCGCGTCGTGGTGGGGCGACGGGTGCGCGCCGCGCTCCGACCGTACGCGCGGCGCGGTCGCCTGCGCGCCTGGCTCGCCGAGGCAGAAGCCTTCACCGACAAGGCGCTCGCGCGGTCGCGTGGATCGGCGAAGCGGTTGAGCCCGGCTGCGGGCGGCGCCGTCATCGCCTTCGTCGGGCCGGAGGCGACCGGCAAGTCCACGCTGCTTGCGGACACGGAGGGTTGGCTGGGCGCGCACTTCACCGTCCGGCGCGTTCACGCCGGAAAGCCGCCGAGCACGTTCCTCACGGCCTTTCCCAATCTTCTTCTGCCTGCGCTGCGCTCGCTCTTCCCGGGCCAGCGATCCACGAGGGTCACCGCGAGCCTGGCCCCCGACCTCGACGAGCAAGCCGCGACTCGGGCCGGCAAGCCGTTTCCGATGCTCTTCGGTATCCGCTCGGTTCTGCTCGCGTACGACCGGAAGGCGCTTCTCACGCGGGCGTACGCCGATGCGGCGAACGGCGTGATCGTGCTTTCGGACCGCTACCCGTCGGTCGAGCGCGGCGCCGTCGACGGCGCGCAGCTGGGCCACGACCACGCGCCGGCTCCGGGAGGACCAGTGCGACGACGGCTTGCCGCCCTCGAAGCAGGTCTCTATCGCGACATCCCGCCTCCGGACCTCGTCGTCTACCTCACGGCGCCGCTCGAGGTCGCGCTCGAACGAAACCGCGAACGCGGCAAGTCCGAGCCGGAGAGCTACCTGCTGTCTCGGCATGCGCGGAGCTCGAGTCTCGAGTTCGAGCGGGCGACCGTTCACCTGCTCGCGACGGACCGGCCGCTCGACGAGGTGGTCTCCGAGCTGCGCCGTGTCATCTGGAAGGCGCTGTGAACATTCCCGCGTCCCGAAAACGTGCAAACGACTTGTGAAGACGCTCCACCACGGATACTCTGCGACCCAGCGGCCAGCGGAAGCTTGTGGTCGCCCTGGGGAACTGTTCTTGGAATCGCGGCACTCATCGAGAAGCGGTACGGCCTCGTGTTGCAACGAGCGCTCGGGTCCACCGCCCACGCCCGCCCGTAACGGAGGGCGGTGTCCGTGACCGAGAACGGAGGAGTGGTGTGGCAGCCGACCGACGGTCGACGTCCGCCCGGAGAACGGGACCCGGGCGTCGTCGAGACGAACGTCTTCAACTCGATCTGGAACCACCGGACATTGGTGCTCGGCTCGGTTCTCGTCTTCGCGGTGCTCGGTCTCCTGCTCACCGCGCTCAGGGCTTCCGAGTACGCGGCCGAGGCAGGTCTCGTTCTCAGGAATCCCCAGTCGCAGTCGCTCTTGGATACGCCGTCGGGAGAGGAGCTTCGCTACGTCGCCGACCAGGTCGCCATTCTGAAGTCCGTCGCGGTCGCCGACCGGGCCAGCGCTCTGCTCGCGAAGGCGGGGGAGGGACCGTACGACGCGCGTCAGATCCAGCGCAAGACGACGATCGGGTCGAACGCCGACTCGAACTACGTCATCGTCCGGTTCGCAGCAGGCAACCCGACGTCGGCGGCGGCCGGCGCCAACGCGATCGTGCGCGCCTACCGCGACCTCATTCGCGCGGACCTGACGGCCTCCGCGAACACGTCGCTCAAGAGGATCGACGCGGCGATCACCGATACGACACAGTCGCTGGCGACGCTCTCCCGCGCGGCTGGAGACGTGAATGCGAGGAAGCAACAGGAGCTCCAGGCGCTGTTGAGCGAGCTACGAACGCGTCGCACCCGAATCCTCGTGAACGCGAAGCTCGCCGGCGACGGCGTCGGCCTCTTCTCACCGGCAGGACTCGGGAAGGCGCAGGGCGTCTCCTGGCTCTCGGCGCTCGCGATCGCGATCGTGCTCGGAGGGCTGGTCGGTGCCGGCCTCGCGTACTGGCTCGACGCGCGGAAGCAGGCGTTCTCGAACTGGCTCGAGCCGGAGGCTCTTCTCCGTGTGCCCGCGATCGCTGAGATTCCCGACTTCACGCGCGAGCGCGTCACGTCGAAGTTACCCGTGCTCCACTCTCCGGGCACCGAGTCCGCCGAGGCGTTTCGGCTGCTCGCGTCGTCGGTCGCCCCGCTTCGCGAACCCGGGAAGACAGGCCGAGCTCCGAATCGACCCCGGGACGAAAGTGGGCGCTTCGCGCCCACCGCCCCGGAGTTCACGTCGGTGGCGTTCGTCGCGGGTGCGTTCGGTGACGGGACGACGACGCTGACGGCCAACACCGCATTCGCGGCAGCGCAGGACGGATACCGGGTGCTCGCACTCGACACGGACATCGAGCAGCAGGGCCTGACCCGCCTTCTCCTTGGCCGGGCTATCGCGGTCGACGGCGCCGATTCGACGGCGGAGGGACTGAGCAACATGCTCCGGCACCGTGCATCACCCGAGACCATTCAGCGGGTCATGGGCACGGGCGCCGGGGGAACGCTCAGCCTGCTGGGTCCCGGCACCGCGACCAGGCGACGCAGCGACGTCTTCCGCGCCGAGCAGATCCTGTCGACGCTCGATTCCATGCAGGAAGAGTTCGACCTCGTTCTCATCGACGTTCCCCCGATCCTGCAGATCGCCTACGCCGACGCGCTCTTGCGGAGCGCCGACACCGTCGTGGTCGTCGTCCGGCACCGAAGCGAGGCCGCCTCCTTGAAGAGCGTCAACGACCGACTCGCGCTTCTGGGTGCTCACCCGATCGGTTACGTCTACAACTTCGCCCCCTCGCGCCAGGAGGCGGGGCGCAGCGTGGCGAAGGACGTGCTCGGCCGGGCGGAGTCGGTCGTCGATCGGTCGCGGACGAAGAAGGCGGTCGCACCGTGATCCGGCGAGCTCGCCCGTGCGCTCTCTCCATGGGCACGAGAGGCGAATGAACGGATCGGCGCCGATCGCCGAGCCGGCTCCGCAAGAAGCACGTACGAAGATCGCGATCTTCGCTCCCTCAATGGCGGGTGGGGGAGCCGAGCGCGGTGCGGTCAAGCTCGCGGAGGGGCTCGTCCGTCGCGGGTTCGACGTCGACCTCGTTCTGGCGACCGCGGAGGGTCCACGCCTCGGTGAGATACCGTCCGAGGTGCGGGTCGTCGATCTCGGGGGGCGCCGCGTCCTGGGCTCACTTCCGCGGCTCACGCGTTACCTCCGGCGTGAGAAGCCTCGGGGACTCGCGTCGGTGCTCGACCACGCCAATGTCGTCGCCCTCTGGGCGCGCAAGCTTGCAGGATATTCGGGCCGCGTGGTCGTGATCGAACAGAACACGCTCTCGGAGGCGGCACGCAACGGCAAGAGTCGCCGAGACCGGATGATGCCTCGCCTCGCTCGACGCTTCTACCCCTGGGCGGACTACGTCGTAGGAGTCTCGGAGGGTGTGTCCGAGGACCTCGCGCAGTTCGTGAGTCTCCCCGCCGAGAAGTTGCGAGTGATCCCCAATCCGATCGTCGCGCCCGAGATCGAAGAGCTCGCTCGGGCACCCGTCGACCACGCCTGGATCGACGGCAGTGCGCCCGTGCTCGTCGCTGCGGGCCGACTTCGTGCGCAGAAGGACTTCCCGACGCTTCTCCGCGCGTTCTCGCTCGTTCGAGCCAAACGACCCGTGCGACTCCTCATCCTCGGTGAAGGACCGGAGCGCGAGCGACTCGAAACGCTGACTCGCGAGCTCGAACTGACGAGCGATGTCTCCCTTCCCGGAGCCACGACGAATCCGTACGCGTACATGGCGCGAGCGACGGCGTTCGTCCTCTCCTCGAGGTGGGAGGGTCTTCCGACAGTGCTCATCGAGGCGATGAGTTGTGGCGCCCCGGTCGTTGCAACTGACTGCCCGAGCGGGCCCCGCGAGATCCTGGCCGACGGTCGATACGGAGCACTGGTGCCCGTCGGCGACGTCCAAGCGCTGGCGGCTGCGATGGAGGACGCCCTGGACGGGAAGTTGGCGCCCCCTCCCGTCGAGAGCTGGCGGCGGTACTCGATCGACGCCGTCGTCGACGAGTACATTCCACTGCTGGTGGCCTCCTAGCGGCCCGCGCGCCGAACGATGCCGACGCCAGATGCTCGTCTTCGTCCACATCAACAAGACCGCCGGGAGCACTGTCCGGTACATCCTGCGGAGCTCGTACGGCGCTCGGCATTGCGACGTCGAGCCGTGGCACGGCCGACGCGACGATCCGTTCTCGACGCAGGATCTCGGGCGGCTGCGACGGATCTACCCAAGGCTGGCGAGCATCGCCGGTCACCGGGTGACGGGATACACGGAGCTTCGGGAGGCAGGGACCGAGTTCGCGTACTTCACGATTCTCCGTGATCCCTTGAAACTCTGCGCCTCGCGCTTCCAGTACCACGTCGACCACCGGAAGAAGACGCACCTCGTCTTCGAGGAGTGGATTCAGCAGGACTGGCTGCGGAACGCCCAGACGCAGCGGATCGCCGGCACGCAGAATGTCGAGGACGCCATCAGGGTCATCGGCGAGCGGGAGATGTTCGTGGGGCTGACCGAGCGCTTCGACGAGTCGATGGTCCTGCTGAAAGCGCTCCGAGCTGGGGATCTGGACATCGGGTACTCGCCGGTGAACGTCGCGAAGAAGAGCTCCATCGCGAGCACGCTGCTCGAAGACGACAGATCACGACAGGCACTCGTCGACGCCAACGGCTCGGATCTCGCGCTCTACGAATACGTCTCGCGAGAGCTGTATCCCGGTTTCGAGCGCGAGTTCGGCGACGGTCTGGACGATGCCGTTGACGAGTATCGCCGCGACCGTCGACAGTCGTTCAATCGGCGCAACCTCACCGTCTCGCGCGTGAAGCGCCACGGCGTGTACCGGCCCCTGCTGCGCCTCTATCGCTCGCGAGGCACGGGACGAGCGCTCGAGAGGTTGCTGGACCGACCACAGCCCACCGACAATCCGGTCTGAGATGCGTCCCATCGCCTACTGGCTGACCATGGCGTTCATCTTCTCGATCCCGTGGGAGAACGCCGTCCACCTCGGCGGGCTCGGCCGCGGGAGCAAGGTTCTCGGGATCGCGCTGGCTCTCGTGTGGGCCGGCTCGATCCTTCTCCGACGCCGGTTGCGCAATCCGGACGGGTTCCAGAAGGCGTACTTCCTGCTCGTTGCGTGGAGCGGGCTCACGTTCTACTGGAGCATCGACGCCCAAGCGACGACCATGGGGTTCCTCACGTATGCCCAGCTCTTCTTCATGGTCTACATCGTCTGGGACATGTGCGACACGGAGACGGCGATCGAGAATGCGCTCCAGGCATACGTGCTCGGCGCGTACATCGCAAGCCTCAGCATCGTCCTCGAGTTCCTCACTGCCCAGGACGCGAGGTTCCCACAGCACGAGCGGCTTCGCGGTCTCGGAACGGAGGTGGACGGCATCGCCCTCATCGTCGCGATCGCCGTGCCCGCCGCGTGGTACCTGGCCGCAAGCCCGACCCATCAGCAGGGCAGTCCCGGTCGGCGGCTGCTGAACTTCATGTACGTGCCGGTCGGCCTCTTCGCCGTCGTCATCACGGGAACGCGCGGGGCGACGCTTGCGCTCCTTCCCGCGGCAATATTCGTCTTCTGGTCGCTGCGCCACGCGCGTCCGGCGCACCGACTTGCGGCGCTCGGGACCCTCGTCGCGGCGATCCTCGTCCTCGTCGTGTATGCGCCGCGAGGTCCTCTCGCCCGAATCCAGTCGGCGACGACGGCAACGGAGCTCGGAAGCGAGGACAGCGCGCTCAGCGGTCGGTGGAGCATCTGGGTCGAGTCCAGCCACGCATTCCTCGATCGGCCGATCCTCGGGGCCGGGCTGGACGCGCACCGGACTGCGGTCTCCCAGGGGCTGAACGAGGTCAGGACGTTCAGGATCGCGGAGAAGGAGGCTCACAACACGTACATCTCCGTGCTCGTCGAGACCGGAATCGTCGGATTCGCGATCCTCGCGACGATGATCGTGATCGTGGTCAAGCGCATCCGGAGGCTCTCGGACTGGCGAGCCTGGTACTGGTCCGCGCAGGTGAGCGTCCTCGCGATCGGAGCGATGTCGCTGTCGCTGGAGGACAGCAAGTCGATCTGGATCTTCCTCTCCCTCTGCGTGGCGACCTCGGCCATCGCGGGCTCACGGGCCGGGGTGGTCGAGCTCGTGCCGGTCGCCCCGACCCCCGGGCCGGTCGTGGCGGGTGGCGGCCGGCGCTGGCAGCCAGCTCCGCAGCGACCTCGCTGAGCTCCCACGGGCGGACGTACGGGCGCCTCGATGACGTGCGGAGTGGCGGATTGCACTCGTGAGATGGCGTCACTACAGTCAGTGAAGGACGTCCTGCGGCCCTGACATGACTCTTCCTACCTTTCTCGGCGTCGGGGTCCCGCGGGCGGGGACGACCTGGCTGCACACGTGCCTCGCGAGCCATCCGGACGTGTGCATGCCCGTGCGCCGGAAGGAGATCCGATTCTTCGACCGTCATTTCGAGCAGGGGCTCGAGTGGTACGAGGCGTTCTTCTGCCCCGACGACGAGGCCGCGTCCTACCGGGCGATCGGCGAGATCTCCCCTCAGTACCTCTACGACGGGGCCTGTCCCACCAGGATCGCGTCGACGCTCCCCGGGGCGAAGCTCCTGCTCATGCTGAGACATCCCGTCGACCGGGCGTACTCGAACTACGGCTTCACGGTGCAGCGAGCGAAGTACCGGGCATCGTTCGACGAGTTCGTCGAGGCGCGCCCGAGCGTGCTCGAACGCGGCTTCTACAGCCGCTACCTGAAGCGGTTCCTCGAGCACTTCGAGCGAGACCGGAT
>DATIBA010000175.1:0-9091 GCA_035457765.1 Gaiellaceae bacterium | reverse complement strand
GCCGGCGCGATAGAGGCGGCCGCGTCGCCGCGTCCGGTACTCCACGACGAGTGCCAGCGCGGTCAACGCTACGAGGAGTAGCGCCAGGGTCGCCGCCGGAGCTCGGTCGAAGAGGCTCTTGTACTGGATGTAGATGGCGCGGGTGAGCGTGTCGTAGTCCATGAGCGAGACGACGCCGAAGTCGGAGAACGTGTAGAGAGTGACGAGCAGCGCCCCCAGGCCGACGGCCGACCGGATCGCGGGAGCCGTGACGCGCAGCAGCGCTCTGCGACCCGAGACGCCGAGCCCACGCGCGGCCTCCTCGAGCGCGGGGTCGAGGTTCTGGAGCGACGAGCGCGTGAGAAGGAAGACGTACGGATACGTCGCCAGGGTGAGGGCGGCGAGCGATCCCCAGTACCCCTTCACCTCGGGGAGACGCTCGACTCCGAGCGCATCGGCCAGGAGACCTCGGGCGCCGAAGAAGCCGAGCAGGCAGAACGCCGCAACGTAGCTCGGGATCACGAGCGGGAGCCCTGCGGCGGTGCCCCAGATCCGTCGTGCGGGAAGGTCGGTTCGGGTGACGAGCCAGGCGAGCGGTACGCCGATCGCGATCGTCGACGCGACGACCCCGACGGCGAGGATGAGCGTGTTCCAGACGAGTCGCCACGTCGCGGCCTCACCGAGCACGTCGAGCACCCTGCCGCCGCCGGCCGCCCGGATCAGCAGGTACACGAGCGGGAGGAGGAGCAGCGCGACGACGACGCCCGCCGTCACGACGAGCAGGAGCGGGGCGCGCGTCCCCGCCCGCTGCGTCACGTCAGGTAGCCGGTCTCGCGCAACAGCTCGATCGTGGCCTCGTGCTCCGCGCCGAAGCTCGTGAGGTCGACGTTCGGGCCTTCGAGCTCGTCGAGCGGTGGCAGGCCCTCCTTGGGCTCGATCCCGTCCACGAGCGGGTACTCGGCCTCCTCGGCTTCGTCCACGTAGAAGCGCTGAGCGGTGGGAGAGAGGAGGAATTCGATGAACCGCTCTGCTTCGGCGGGATCGCCGGCGCTTCCGAGCACGCCGGCGCCCGCGACGCTGACGAGCGCACCCGGATCCCCTGCCTCGAGGAAGTGGTTCGCGATCGGAGCGTCCGGCTGCTCCTGCTCGACGAGGTAGAGGTAGTAGTGGTTCACGAGTCCGAGATCGATCTCACCCGTGGCCGTGGCCTCGACGATGGGCGTGTTCTTCTCGTACTCCTTCGGGTCGTTGGCCCGAAGGTCGAGGAGCCACTGCCGCGTCGCCTCGTCTCCCTCGGTGAGGCGCATGGCCGTGACGAACGCCTGGAAGGACGCGTTCGTCGGGGCGATGCCGATGCGTCCCTTCCAGCGGGGATCGGTCAGCTCGAAAACCGAGGTGGGGACCTCACTCTCGGTCAGGGCGTCGGTGTTGTAGACGAGCACGCGCGATCGCCCTGAAGTGCCGACCCATCTGCCGTCTCGATCGCGAAAGCGTTCCGGAACCCTTCCGAGGACGCCGTCCGAGAGCGGCTCGAGGTACTCCTCGACGGCGCCGAGCGAGCCGGGGTCCTGCGCCCAGAAGACCTCCGCGGGCGAGTTCTCGCCCTCTTCCGCGATCGTCGCCGCGAGCTCGGCGCTGTCGCCGTAGCGCACCTCGACCTCGATCCCCGTCTCCTCGGTGAACATCTCGAAGAGGGGGGCGACGAGCTCCTCCTCCCGGCCCGAATAGACCGTGAGCGGACCGCTCGAGCCACCCCCACAGCCGTTTCCCCCGAGCGACACGACGAGGAGAACCGCAAGACAGCCGACCACCTTCACTCGACCCCTCCTGTAAGGATTCCCGTAGGTACGTTGTAAGGGCTACCTTACAGGCTGCGCCTTCGGGCGCTCGCCTAGTGAAAGACGGGTACGCGGCCCTCGTGGAGCCGGATCGAGACGCGTGCCCCGAGCGCAACGATCTCCGTTGACGGCCGTTGGGACACGAGCTCGACGCCCTCGAGGAGCACGCGGTAGAAGACGTCATGACCGCGAAACTCGCGCCCGACCACCTCGGCCGACCCAGTGGGGTCGGGCTCGAGCTCGAGCAGCTCCGGCCTGACGAGGACCTTCGCGGCCTCGGCCGACCCCGTTCCGTTCGCAGGGAAGCGGCCGATCGGCGTCACGACGTGTCCCTCGACGACCCGTCCCGCAAGGAGGTTGCCGGTGCCGATGAACTCTGCCGCCCAGCGGGATGCGGGCGAGAAGTAGAGCTCCTCGGCGGTGCCTTCCTGCACGACTGCCCCCTCACGCATGAGCGCGATCCTGTTCGCGAGCGAGAACGCTTCCTCGCGGTCGTGGGTCACGAGGACGACTGTGATGCCGAGCGGACGAACGATCTCCGTCACTTCGGCGCGGAGCGACTCGCGCAGGAACGGATCGACGTTCGACCACGGCTCGTCGAGTAGGACGACGTCCGGCTCGGGAGCCAGCGCACGCGCGAGCGCGACCCGCTGCTGCTGACCACCTGACAGCTCGTGGGGATACCGCTCGCCGAGCCCGTCGAGCCCCACGACACCGAGGAGCTCCGGCACGCGAGCCGCGCGGGAGTAGCGCGGCAAGCCGAATCCGATGTTCTCGGCGACTGTCAGATGCGGGAAGAGCGCGTAGTCCTGGAAGACCATGCCGACCCTGCGCTCCTCGGGCGGCACCCATGCCCCCGCGCCCGCGACCCTCCGACCGCCGATCTCCACGGTGCCCGCACCCGGCCGCTCGAACCCGGCGATGAGACGGAGGAGCGTCGTCTTCCCGCAACCGGAGGGCCCGAGGACGGCCACGACCTCGCCGCGGCCGACGCAAAGTGACGCTGCATCGACGGCCACGACGTCGCCGAAGTGCTTCGTCACGCCGTCGAGGCGGATCATCGAACATTCCATGTAAGGCGAACCTTACACCCCTCGACCCCGGCGGGCTACGAATCAAATCGTGAGCCGGCGTGATCGGACGTCGAGGCTACGCTCGTCGGCGTGCCTCTCGCCGACATCTATCCGCTCGTCACCGCACGCGCGCTCGCGCGTCCGTTCACCTACCGGGTCGCCGACGGCGTCGACCGGGGCGCCGTCGTCGTTGTCGGCCTCGGCGGCCGACGCGTCCGGGGAATCGTGGTCGATACGGACATCAGGGCGCCGGCGGGGGTCGAGGTCGCCAATGCCGGTCCCGTGGTCGGCCGTGTCCCGGCCGCGCTGGTGGAGCTCGCGCTCTGGCTCGCCGACTACTACGGGTCGACTCCCGGGCGCGCGCTCGCGCTCGTCGCTCCGTACGCGCGATCGCGTCGCGGAGATCGTCGCTCGCCAGCCTCCGTATCCCTCCCGGGCGAGCCCGAGCCGGAAAACCTGACGCCCGCTCAGCTCGACGCGATCGGGCGGGTAGTCGTGGCGCTGGACGCTCGGGGAGGTCATCTCCTCCTGCACGGGCCGACCGGGAGCGGCAAGACCGAGGTCTACCTGCAGGCGTGCGCTGCCGCACTGCAGCGCGGACGCGCCGCGATCGTGCTCGTACCCGAGATCGCTTTGACGCCGCAGGCCGTCGGCCGGTTCGGGGCTCGCTTCGGCGGCCAGGTGGCCGTACTCCATTCGGCGCTCACGGAGGCGGAGCGCCGCGACGAGCGCGAGCGGATCGCGGCGGGCGAAGCGCGCGTCGTCGTGGGTGCGCGATCGGCGATCTTCGCTCCCGTGCACGACCTCGGGGTGATCGTCGTGGACGAGGAGCACGACGCGTCCTACAAGCAGGAGTCTGATCCACGATACGACGCCCGCACCGTGGCGGCGAAACGTGCCGCGCTCGAGCGCGCTGTCGCCGTCTACGGGAGCGCGACACCCAGAGTCGAGAGCTGGACCAGGCTCGACCGGCTCGAGCTGCCGACGCGGATCGGTGCACCGCTCCCGTCCGTGCGCGTGGTCGATCTTCGGCGCGAGGCAGGCTACCCGCTGTCGGCACCGCTCCTCGCCGAGCTTGCTGCCGTGGAGGAGCGTGGTGGCCGCGCGATCCTCCTTCTCAACCGGCGTGGAATCTCGGGCGCCATCCACTGTCGCTCGTGCGGCACGACGCGCAGGTGCCGAAGCTGCGACATCGCGCTCACCCTGCACGTAAACGGGCGCCTCCACTGTCATCACTGCGGGTACTCGACGCAGCTTCCGACGACGTGTCCGGAGTGCGGGTCGGTCGAGCTCGCGCGCGTCGGGGCGGGAACGCAGCGACTCGAGGCCGAGCTCGCCAGACGTGTTCCGGGTCTCGAACGCATCCGGCTCGACGCGGATTCCGCCTCGCGCCCCGGGGCCCTCGGGGAGGCGCTCGGCCGCTTCGCGGCAGCGCGGGCCGCCGCTCTCATCGGGACGCAGATGGTCGCCAAGGGCCACCACTTCCCGGGCGTGGCCGTCGCGGCCGTCGTCGACGCCGACGCCGGGCTCTCGTTCCCCGACTTCCGCGCCGAGGAGCGCACGTTTCAGCTCGTGACACAACTCGCCGGACGGAGCGGCCGGGACGCGCCCGGCAAGGTGATCGTCCAGACGTTCCAGCCCGACGCGGTTCCGTTCGCGTACGCGGCGCGCCACGACGTCGCCGGCTTCCTCGCGCGGGAGACTGCTCGACGCAAGGAGCTCGACTACCCGCCTTTTCGCAATCTTGTTGCACTCGTCGTCTCCGGACCTGACCCGGAGTCGCCGCGTCGCGCGCTCGGGGAGTTGCGCGCTGCGCTCGAACGCGAGGGTGTGCAGCTGCTGGGGCCGGCACCCCTCCTGCGACTGCGCGGACGCCATCGCGCGCAGTTGCTGGCGAAGACGACGAACCCACGGGCCTTCGCATCGCGGGCCGCCTCCTTGCTCGCGGCCGCTGCACCGGCGATGCGTCGCGACGGCCTGACCGCGGTCGTCGACGTCGATCCCCAGTCGCTCTAGCGGCGGTGGCCGTCTCGGTCACTGGCCATTAGTGACAATTGACACTAGAGATCGGATTGCGTAAACCTGGCGCTTCTCGCAAACCCGCCCGGAAAGGGGACGCGCATGAGGATGCTCACGACGATTCTCCTGCTCGCGGTCGTGGTGCTCGCCGCGCTGGGCGGCGCCGCTCGAGCGGACACCGTATACGGCTATGCCGGGCCGGGCGAGTGGTTTTCGCCGGGCGAAGGGCACGGATCCGCCTACGACAACCTGTGCGGCAAGTGGGTCGACAACAACTTCGCGAAGCCCTCCAACGCCTGGGGTCTCGTCACGTTCATCAACACGTCGGGCGGGTGGAGCTACACGCAACAGGCGTACGGGTACATCTTCCGCACGCTTCCGAACCATCAGTGGACCAAGAAGCTCCACTGCAAGAACAACTCGGCGAAGACCTACCAGGGTGGCTGCTTCGGCTTCCGGAGGGCGTACTCGTGCGCCTGAGGAAGCGTGGTGAGGTGAAGCGGCCGACTCTCTTCATGGCGATGGCCACGCTGATCGTCGGACTCGGTCTCGCCGTCTCGTACGAGAGCCGTGAATCCCCGTCGACGAAGGCGGCTCCTCGGCCTGCGGCGGCCCGGGTGTCCGGGAGCCGTTCGGCAGCGGCGAGTCCCGAGCTCGCGATCGAGACCAAGAGGCAGCTCGGCGTGTTCGATCTCGGCAAGGGGCGCAGGATCCGCATCTCGACGGCAGACACGGTCGACGGAATGGCGTGTCTGATCGAGGAGGCCGACGATGGCACGGGAAGCTCGTGTTTCGACAACGGATTCTTCGCTCTGAGGAAGACCGAGTTCCTCGTGACCTCCCAAGGCGGGCCCGAGCAGTTCACAGCGCTCCGTGTCGTCGGTGTCGCAGCTCCGAGCATTCGAGCAGTCACACTCGTGAAGACCGACGGGACGGCGGTTCAGCTCCAGCTCAACTCCGAGCGCGCATTCGTGTACGAGAGCAGCAGCTCAGACCTCGAAGCGCGGATCTACCCGACCGGGCTTCGCCTGTACGGCGGGAGCCGAAAGCTGGCCGAGACCGTGACCTTCCCACCTGCCGGGTGAGGACGTTGATGCATCGTGCGGCGGGCTAGACTCGCCGCGCGATGACCGAGGGCGACCACGAGCACGACGTAGACCCCGAGCACGAGGAGCAGGAGCAGGAGCTCGAGCGAGAGGCGCGACGCCTCCTCGCGCTCTCCCGGATCCGCCAGTACGGCGACGCCGTCCTGCGCATGCGGGCCCGTGAGGTCGAGAGCTTCGACGACGATCTGCGGCGCCTCGTCGAACGGATGACGGTTCTGATGCACGAGGCGAACGGCGTCGGGCTCGCAGCGACTCAGGTGGGTGTGCTGCGCCGGGTCTTCGTATTCACTGACGAAGGCGAGGATCGCGTATTCGTGAACCCCGTCATCACGAGGCGCTCGTCCGAGACGGATGCCGACGACGAGGGCTGTCTCTCGCTGCGTGAGGTCTTGGTCCCGGTGGAGCGGTTCTCGACCGTCACGATCGAAGGTGTCGATGCCGCGGGCGAGCGGCTGGAGCTCGAGCTCGGACTCCCTTCCTCGCGCATCGTCCAGCACGAGCTCGATCACCTCGACGGTGTGCTGATCATCGACCGCACCGACGACGAGTCGCGACGCGCCGCGCTCGCCAAGCTGAGGCCGCAGCCCGTTCTCGGCACGCGGTGACCGAGCGAATCGCGGTCGCCGCAACCGCGCCGTTCGGCGCCGACGTCCTCGAACGGCTGGCCGGGCGGCACGAGATCAGCTGTGTCGTGACGCGGCCGGACGCTCCCGCCGGACGCGGGCGCCGGCTCGCGGCACCGCCGGCGAAGACGGTCGCCGAGCGGCTCGGGATCCCGACGCTTCAGCCCGAGCGCCTCGCGCCGGGTTTCGACCCGGGGGCGCCGACCGTGGTCGTCGTCGCCTACGGCCTCATCGTTTCCGAGCAGCTGCTGGAGGAGAGGCGCTGGCTCAACGTGCACCCCTCGCTACTGCCGCGCTGGCGCGGGGCGGCACCCGTCGAGCGGGCGATCATGGCAGGGGATGCGGAGACCGGCGTCTCGATCATCCGGCTCGTGAAGGAGCTCGATGCCGGACCGATCGCCGCGCAGCGGGCGTTCGCGATCGAACCGGACGACGACGCCGGTGCCGTCTTCGGGAAGGCGGCGGGTATCGCAGTGGACCTGCTCGACGCGGTGCTCGCGAATCCCGCTCCCGAGTTTCGCGAGCAGCGTGGAGACGTGACGTACGCCGAGAAGATCTCCCCTGAGGATCGACGACTCGACCTCTCGCGTACGCCCGACGAGCTCGTGAACGTCGTGCGGGCGTTGTCCCCGCACGTCGGGGCTCGTGCCGAGGTCCACGGACGAACTCTCACGATCTGGCGCGCCTGCGTGGGCGACGACGGTTCCTTCGTGCCGCTCGATGTGCAGCCCGACGGAGGGCGCCCGATGAGCTACGACGCATGGCTTCGCGGCCTCAGGCGGTAAGTCTCGCACGGGCAGCGGCGTTCGAGGTCCTGCGTCGCGTCTTCGAGGACGGCGCCTACGCCGACCGCGTCCTGCGAAGTGCCGCCGCCGAGCTCGATCCGCGAGATCGCGCACTCGCTCAGCGACTGGCGTTCGGCGCCGTACAGCGAGTCCGGACTCTCGACTACGCGATCGAGGAGCTCGGCCGGCGTCGGGTTGGCCGCCTCGATCCTCCAGTGCGTGCCGCGCTGCGACTCGGTGCCTATCAGCTCGGCTACGTCGACGGAGTCCCCCGCTATGCAGCGGTGAACGAGTCCGTCGAGCTCGTCCGGCGTGCAGGACTCGAGCGAGCCGTGGCGTTCACGAACGCGGTGCTCCGACGGCTCGCCGAGGGGATTCGGCCGTTGCTCGACGCGCTCTCCGACGCGAGCGTCGAGGAAGCCGCTCTCAAGCACTCGTATCCCGACTGGATAGCCGAGACGTGGTGGCGTGAGCTCGGGCCCGACGAGGCGCGTGCGCTGATGCGGGCGCAGAACGAGCCGGCGGAGACCGTGGTCAGACTGATTCGGGGGGAGGGCCAGGGAGTGCCCGATCCGGTGCTTCCGGGGGCGTGGCACGTCGAGAGCGTCGACGAGAGGGCGCTCGCCGAGGGCCGGATCTGGCCGCAGAGCGTCGCCTCGCAACTCGTCGGACTCGCGGTCGGGTCGCGCGACGGCGAGCGCACTCTCGATCTCTGTGCCGCGCCGGGAGGCAAGGCGACGATGCTGCGCGGAGACGTGGTTGCCGTCGAGCTGAACGAAGGCCGAGCGCGTGAGCTCGAGCAGACTGCCCGCCTGCTCGGTGCGACGAACGTTCGGGTCGTCGTTGCGGACGGTCGCAGCCTTCCGCCCGAGCTGGATCGTTTCGACCGGGTGCTCGTCGATGCTCCGTGCTCCGGCCTGGGAGTGCTCAACCGCCGTCCTGACCTCCGGTGGCGAGCCGAGCCACTCCCCGAGCTCCAGCTCGAGCTGATTCGCGCAGCAGCAGAGCGCGTACGCGAAGAAGGGACGGTCGTGTACTCCGTGTGCACGATCAACACCGCTGAGTCCGAGGCGGTCGTCGATGCGTCGGGGCTCGAGGTCGACCCCTCGCTTGCGGACGAGTGGCCCGGGTTCCGGCATCCGCGTCGACCCGAGTTCCTCCAGACGCTGCCGCACGTTCACGGCACCGCCGGGTTCTTCGTGGCGAGGCTGCGCCGGTCGCGGTCGTAGGATCGCCGCGTGGACGCCAAGTATCTCGAACGCGCCCTCGAGCTCGCGGAGAGGGGGAGAGGGACGACGCATCCGAACCCCGTCGTCGGCGCGCTCGTCGTCGCCGGAGACGAGGTCGTCGGCGAAGGCTGGCACGAGCGCAAAGGGGGCCCGCATGCCGAGATCGTCGCCCTCGAGGCCGCCGGCGAGCGCGCGCGCGGCTCTACGGTCTACGTCACGCTCGAGCCGTGCACGCACCAGGGAACGACTCCGCCGTGCGTGGACGCCCTCGTCGAGGTGGGTGTGAAACGGGTGGTCGTGGGTCAGCTCGATCCGCAGCCCGAGCACGGCGGCGGGCGCGACCGCCTCCGTGAAGCCGGCGTCGAGGTTGCTCTCGTAGACGGGGAGCTCGCGTTCCGATGCCGTCAGCAGATCGAGGAGTGGCGGACGTGGGCGACCC
>DATIBA010000174.1:0-10566 GCA_035457765.1 Gaiellaceae bacterium | reverse complement strand
AGCAGCCGCGGACGGCTCATCAGCGCGCGCCCGAGCGCCAGCATCTGCTGTTCGCCGCCGGAGAGCGTGCCCGCGCGCTGCCGTCCGCGCTCGATCATCCACGGGAAGTACTCCGAGATGCGCGCGATGTCGGCCTTCGCGGAGCGCTCCCGCGTCGAGTAGGCGCCGAGCCGGAGGTTCTCCGTGACCGTGAGATCGACGAACGTCCCGCGCCCTTCGGGTACGTGAGCGATCCCCGACTTCGCGGCGGCCTCCGGGCCTCCCTTGAGCACCTTGCCGTCCAGCTCGATCGTCCCGCTCCGAGAGACCGTTCCGGAGATCGCGCGCAGCGTCGTCGTCTTCCCGGCGCCGTTCGCGCCGAGGACCGCCACGACCTCGCCCTCGCGAACGGTGAGCGAGACGTCGTGCAGCGCCGGCACCGGCCCGTAGCGCGCGCCGACCCGGTCGAGCTCGAGGAGCGCCACTAGCTCCCGTCCTGCGCCGGCTCTGGAGGAGACGATGACTCGTTCCCGTCGTCGGGGCCAGACTCCACGGGTCCGACCGTCTGCGGCGAAAGAGCCTCGTCCTCGTCGTCGTCCGATCCGAGGTACGCCTCGATCACGGCCGGGTCTGCCTGAACCTGCGCCGGCGGGCCGTCGGCGATCTTCCGGCCGAAGCTCAAGACGTTCACGTGGTCCGAGATGCTCATGACGAGGTTCATGTGATGCTCGACGAGAAGTACCGTGAGCTTGAAGTCGTCCCGGATCCGCTGGATGAAGCTTCCGAGCTCCGCGACTTCCTCGTGATTCAGTCCTCCGGCGGGCTCGTCGAGCAGCAAGAGCCGCGGCTTGGCGACGAGCGCGCGTGCGAGCTCGACCCGCTTCTGAATGCCGTACGGAAGCGCCGCGGCCGGGAACTGCGCGCGCTCGCGGAGTCCGACGACGTCGAGCATCTCGAGCGCCTCCTTCTCACCGGACTTCCGCCCCTGGCCGTGGGCTCCCACGCGGACGTTCTCGAGCACGGACATCGTGCGGAAGAGCTGGATGTTCTGGAACGTCCTGGCGATCCCTCTGCGCACGATCTTGTGCGCGGGCTGGCGGAGGATCGACTTGCCGTCGAGCGTGACCGTGCCGGAATCGGGCTTGTAGAGGCGAGTGATCACGTTGAACGCCGTCGTCTTGCCCGCGCCGTTCGGACCGATGAGCCCCGAGATGTCTCCGTCCTCGACGTCGAAGGAGACACCGTCGAGTGCCACGATGCCGCCGAAGCGGAGCGTGACGTCCCGTACCTCGAGGAGGGCCATCGTGGCGACGAACCCTAAACGGGACGCGCGCTCGCCTGCAACGGCGCGAGCTCGGCTCGCCTAGACGCGAAGCTCCGAGCCGTAGGCGCGATCGCGGACGGACCAGAGCCTCACGACCGAGCCGGCCGGCGCCCGCACCGTGACCGCCAGCACCCCCCGCGGATCGGTCCTGCGCACGGCGGTCAGCCAGCTCCGGCGCCCGTTGCGAAGGATCTCGATGCGGTACGGCTGAGGGCCGTCCCGGGGCCGAATCTGGCCCCACACCTCGACCAGGTCGCCACGACGTGACGTCCGCGAGAGTGGGAAGCGGAATGCCGCATAGGCCGGCTTCCTCTCGCCGTCCACGGTCGTGAAGCCGCTCTGCCAGCCCTCGTCGGCGGCGTCGTCGCGGAAGAGGAAGAAGATCAGCATGTCGACGTACGGAGCGACCTGAACGCGCCGCACCGCGCTCGCGACATGCGCCGCCTGGGTCTGCACCGAGACGCCGAGATAATGGTCGGGTGGGTTCGTCTGATAGCCGAACTCGGTCAGCCAGACGCGTTTCCGGCCGAGGCTCCGGTGCACGACGTCCACGAGACGCTCGAGGTCGGCCATCGTGAGGCTCGAGCAGCGGTCGCACGCAGGCCCCCACGGCGTCTCCGTCTGCGGTCGACTGGGATAGGGGTGGTGCGCGTACGCATCCAGTCGCGCACCCAGGTCGCCCATCGAAGTGATCCAGGCGATTGGGGAGATACCGCCCGAGCCGGCGCGAGGCGCTGTCATGCCTCCACCGACGCGTGCGCCTTCGATCACGGAACGGATCTGTGCGTACGCCGGGTTGAGCAGCTTCTCGACGTACGTTCGAGGCGATGTCGGACGCAGCCACTGCGAACGGTTGGGCTCGTTCCAGATCGTCCAGAGACGGGCCCATGGGTACCGACTCGCGGCCGCGTGGGCGAAATCCCCGAACTGACCGGCCGTCGGCGCCCAGTTGGGGGGCCGCCCGCCGTTCGCCCACCGCGGCGCGCCGTAGAGGGTGACGACGGGGTCGATGCCGTGACGGTGGAGCCCTCGCAGGACGGCATCCGTCGTCCACCAGTCGTAGGCGGCGTCGCGGGGGTCGCGGGGCGTCACGGGCCTCTTCGGCGCCACGCGGTCCCAGCGCACGGTGTACCGGACGACGTCGACCCCCATGCGCGCCAGCTCGTCCAGCCTCGACTCGAGCGTCCCCGGTCCGTGCTCGAGCCACGCGTCGTCCTGGATTCCGTAGAGCGCTGCGGGCGAAGCGCTCGCGGAGCTCGCTCCACCGAGCACGACGGCCGCCGAGAGTGCCGCCGACAGCGCGATCCGGACGGTCACGACGACCTGCGAAGCCGCCGCAGCGCGAAGGGCACGAGTCCCGCGGCGGCGAGCGCGATCACGAAACCGCCGAGCAGAACCACCGGCAGCGGCAGATTTTCGAGACCCGCCTTTCCTGCCTGCCCGGCGTCGGTCACCGGTGCCTCGGCAAGGTGCCGCGCATCACTCGCCGACACGTCGGTCAGAGCCCGCCGTGACCGCAGCGCGCGCGCGATGTCGTCGCCCGCGCTCGTGTACGCACGCAGGTCTTCTGGAAGCGCGTCGATCGCGGCGACGTAGCACCGGTCGTCGTAGACACCGTCGATGCCTCCGTCCGACCAGTCGCTCAACACTTCTCTCGCGCAGTCCTTCTCCGCCGTGGGCTGCGGGTACGGACCACATCCCGTCAGGACGGCGATGAGCAGGGCCACCGCGAGGGACCCAATACTTCCGCTCCTTCCGCCGCCCCGGTGCATGCCCGATCGAGCCCCCTTCGTCATTCCGGACAACGTTTCCGCGCCTGCTAAATGAGACCTGAGAGCCGCGTAAGGGGTTTGTAAGACCGGTCGGCGCTTCCTTTTCGAACCCACCCGACCTACGATCGGCGTAGGGATGGCGCTCCCGGGGTACGAGGCGGTCGCGGAGCTACCGCGGCGGCGGCGGTCGCTCGCGGCGGCCGTCGTCGCGCTGAGACCGCGCCAGTGGCTGAAGAACCTCCTCGTGTTCGCCGGGATCGTGTTCGCGGAACAGCTGCACGATCCTGGGCGCTGGGCGAAGGCGCTCACCGTGTTCGCGGCCTACTGCGCGGCGTCGAGCGCGTCGTACCTGTTCAACGACGTCCGCGATGCGGACCACGACCGCAACCACCCGATCAAGCGGAAGCGGCCCGTCGCACGAGGCGAGATGTCGCCGCGCACCGCCATCGTGCTCGCGGTAGTGCTCGCAGCCGCAGCGGTGGGGCTCACTGCCGCCCTCGGCATCGGGTCGCTGGCGCTCATGCTCGTATTCCTCGTCCTGCAGGCCGGATACACATTGCGCCTCAAGCAGCTCGTGCTCGTCGACGTGCTCGTCATCGCGTTGCTGTTCGTCGTGCGAGCGGCAGCCGGCGCCGAGGTCGTCGACGTGCCGATCTCGCCGTGGCTGTTGCTCTGCACGTTCCTGCTCGCCCTCTTCCTGGCGCTCGCGAAGAGGCGCGCCGAGCTCGCCGGTGCAGGAGTCTCGACGCTGCGCGGGCGCCCCGTGCTCGAGCGCTACTCGCTCGCTCTCGTCGATCAGCTGATCGCTGTAGTCGCCGCCTCGACCGTGGTCACGTACGCCCTGTATACGGTGCTCGGCCGCGACTCGCGGGCCTTCATGGTGACGATCCCGATCGTCGTCTTCGGGATCTTCCGCTACCTGCTGCTCGTGCAGCGACGAGAGGCAGGCGAGGAACCTGAAAAGGTCTTGCTCACGGATCCGCCGATCATCGTTGCAGTGGTCCTGTGGGTGCTGTCAGCGATGATCGTGCCGGGCGTGGCTTGAGCGAAGCCATCTTGCACGCTCGTCGAGACGTGGCGTTGACGCTACGAAAGCTCCCGTATTACGTACGCTCCTCGCTCGTCCTCGCGCGGTTGCTCCAACGCCGACGTGACTTCGTCGCGGTCATCCTTCACCCCTCGCGCACGCTGCATTTCGACGATGGTCTCGTCCTCCGCCTACGAGATCGACTCGATCTGTTGATCTTGAAGGAGACGCTCTGCGACGACGTCTACGGTCTCGCAGATCTCGTTGCACCCCGCTTCATCGTCGATGTCGGCGCGGGCGTCGGATCGTTTGCGGTGGTCGCCGCTCGTCGCTTTCCCACGTGCCACATCCTCGCCTTCGAGCCCGACCCACAGCAGTGCATCCTCTTGCGCGAGAATGCGGCCGCGAACAGCATCGAAGTCGAAAGCGTCTGTATGGCGATCGGCACGAAGTCGGCGTATCTCCTGTCCGGAAAGGGAGCCCGAAGCTCGACGGTGGTTCACTCCGACGGCGGGATTTTCGTGCCGGGCGTGACACTGGATCAATTCATTCGGGGCGACACCGTCGACCTGCTGAAGATCGACTGCGAGGGCGCAGAGTTGGACGTGCTTCGCAGCCTTTCGCCTCTCGGGCTCGAGCACGTGGCACGCGTGGCTCTCGAGTACCACAACTTCGAGGGCGAGCGGCAAGATCTCATGCTCGGTTCCTTCCTAAGGGACGCCGGTTACACGGTGCGAGTTCTCCCAGATCCGTACAGCTCCGACATCGGTTATCTCTACGCCCGCAGGCCGGAGCCCGTGGACGCGACGTCGTAACCTGCGGCCGATGCACCGCTCGGCGATGCGCACCTGCCTTTCCGAACGGCTGCAGATGTAAGCCCCCCGCCAGAAGCGCCATGACGGTTACCGCGCTGACGAGGGCAGCCCCTCCAGTCGTTGAGCTCACGTCTCTCCGCAAGCGTCGCTTGGGCCGGCGACATCGTCCTCAAAAACGGACGTACGCCGGGGGGCAGCGATCACATGCTGCAGCCGGGACGACCCGGGAACGCTCGACGCCACGTATTCCACGGTGTCAAGTGCCGTCGCGAACTCTCGATCCCTGCCGTGCATCTCGCAGAGGAGTACGACGTCCCGCCGGCGCAGCAGGGTGAGCATCCCACGCACGATCTCGACCTCGTGGCCCTCGGCGTCGATCTTCAGCACATCGGGATCGAGGTCGGGCCGTGTAGCCAGGAAGTCGTCGAGCGACGTCGCCTCGACGCAAGCGAGGCCGTCTCCCGGCCGGGAATGGTTAGCCGGCAGCAGTGCCGCAGTCGCCGGATGACGAGCGTCCAGGAATCGGTGACCACTCGCGTCCGAGACCGCCTTCACGATGACCTCCACGTTCGAAAAAGCGTTGAGCTCGACGTTCCGGCGAAGCCTCTGGACGTTCTCGGCGTGCGGCTCGAATGCGATGACCTTCCCCGACGGACCGATCAGTCGAGCGCCGAGAAGCGTGAAGAAGCCCACGTTCGCTCCGATGTCGATGAAGACGGAGCCCGGCTCGAGAAGCCGCTCCAGGGCGCGCTGCAGGCTCGCTTCGGTCTTGCCCGACGCCCATACAGCGGACGTCTCGTCGAACACGAGGAGCAGGCCCTTCGCCGGGCCGTGCGCGATCGGAACGACGCGGCCGTGGAGCGGCCCGGACACGACGCCGAGTCCCCGCCGGAGGACGGACGCGAGCACCGGGATCCTCCTCGTTCTGTCGATCACGGCCCCCGGAACGAGGTCGAGTACGAGCTTGACGAGGCGCGCGAGCACTCCCGAGGGCGATCGTATATCGTGGCGCGCTCGGTGCCGAACCGGGGCGAAGAAGGCCGTGCGCGTGACGACCGGCGCTTTCTCGTAACGGGAGGCGCCGGCTTCCTCGGTAGCAATCTCGCAAACGAGTTGCTCGAGGACGGAATGTCCGTCACCGTCTTCGACAGCCTTTCGCGACCGGGCTCCGATTTCAACCTCGACTGGCTGCGCGACCGGCACGGCAACGCGCTCTCGTTCGAGAAAGGGGATATCCGCGACCGCGGGGCAGTCGAACGCGCGATGGAAGAGATGGACGTCGTGTTTCACCTCGCCGGCCAGACGGCAGTCACGACCTCGATGGACGACCCCCGAGGAGACTTCGAGCAGAACGCTCTGGGCACGCTGAACGTCCTCGAGGCTTCGCGCCACTCGCGTGCGAAGCCCATCGTCGTCTATGCGTCCACTAACAAGGTCTACGGGGCGCTGCCGGGCGTCCGCGTCGTCGAGGAGGCGACTCGCTACTCGCTCCCGGACCACGAGGCTGGCATCGACGAGCACCAGCCACTCGACTTCCATTCGCCGTACGGTTGCTCGAAGGGGGCCGCCGACCAGTACGTCCGCGACTACCACCGCGTTTACGGCCTACGTACGGTCGTGCTGCGCCAGAGTTGCCTGTACGGACCGCGTCAGATGGGGGTCGAGGACCAGGGATGGGTGGCATGGTTCGTCATCGCCGCACTGTTCGACCTCCCGATAACGGTCTACGGCGACGGCAAGCAGGTGCGCGATCTCCTCTACGTGGACGATGCCGTCGCCGCGATGCGATCGGCCGTCGCCCACATCGAAGTGACGGCCGGAAACGTCTACAACATCGGTGGTGGGCCGGCACGCGCGGTTTCGGTGTGGCGCGAGTTCGAACCAGCCCTCGTCGCGGTGGTCGGAAGATCTGTCCAGCAGGCTCAGTTCGAACCTGCCAGGGTCGGCGATCAGCGAGCGTTCTACTGCGACACGAGCAGGGCAACCCACGACTTCGGCTGGGAACCGAAGGTCGGCCTGGCCGACGGTCTCGACCGACTCGCCACGTGGATCCGGGACGCCGAGCCGGCGCTGCGAGAGGTCGTCACGGCCCGTACGGGGCGGACACCGGGGCATAAGGACGTCGCACGAGGATCCTGATCTCACTCACGTACTACAGGCCGCATGTGAGCGGGCTGACCATCTACGTCGAGCGACTCGCCGGCGGCCTGGCGAGTCGTGGTCACGAAGTGACGCTGCTCACCTCCCGTCACGATCCCGCGCTCTCACGGACCGAGAACCTGGACGGCGTCGACGTGGTGCGAGTCCCGGTCGCATTGACGGTGGCCAAAGGCGCTGTCATGCCCGGGTATCCACGGACAGCCGCACGGTTGGCGCGCCTCCACGACGTCGTCAGCGTCCATGCACCGCAGTTCGAAGCGCCGGTGCTCGCAGTCGCTGCGCGAGCGCTGCGAAAGCCTTGCGTCCTCACGTACCACTGCGACGTCCGGCTTCCGGAGGGCGCTCTCAACCGCATGGCCGAGCGCGCCATCGCGACGGCGAACTCCTTGACCACTGCGCTCGCGAGCCGTGTCGTCGCCTACACGAGCGACTACGCGAAGCACACGCCGCTCCTGCGCCGGGCGTGGAGGAAGCTCGTCGTAATCCCCCCACCCGTCGAGATGCCCCTTCCGGACCCCGAGGGAGTGGCGGCGCTACGCGCTGCACACGTCGTGACCTCCGCTGGCGCAGCAGGGCCCGTGCTCGGGTTTGCCGCGCGGTTCGCCGCCGAAAAAGGAGTCGAGACGCTGCTCGACGCGCTCCCGACACTGATCGAGCGCTTCCCCGGACTGGTCGTGCTGTTCGCAGGCCCCGACGCCCTCGGCGAAGACGCGTATCGACAGCGGCTCGCCCCAGCCGTCGCGGCGGTCGGAGATCGTTGGCAAGCCCTCGGGCTGCTCGACTCGACGCGCGAGATGCCCGCCTTCTACGGAACCGTCGATTGCCTGGTCGTCCCCAGCCTCAACTCGACCGAGTCGTTCGGCCTGGTACAGGGGGAAGCGATGCTGTGCGGGACGCCCGTCGTCGCGAGCGACCTTCCGGGCGTTCGTGAGCCCGTGCGCTGGACGGGGATGGGAGAGGTCGTCCCCGTGGCCGATGCCCGGGCGCTCGCCGACGCCGTCGGCCGTGTGCTCGACGACCCGGCTCGCTACCGAAGGTCCCGAGAAGAGGTCGCGCAGCGCTTCGGGCTCGACGCCTGTCTCGACCGGTACGTTGCGCTCTTCGAGGACGAGCTCGCGCGCTGACGAGATCGGCGCGAGACCTCCTCGTCAACGGCGTCGTCGTCGCGCGAGCCGGGCGATGCGGAGGAGATCGAGCCCCATCCGCGTCGAGGAAGCGATGAGCTTGACGCGCGTGTCGGGGTGGTTCGACCAGCGCACGGGAACCTCGACGACGCGAAGCCCGTGCTCCCTTGCGAGCACGCAGATCTCCGCGTCGTAGGCGAAACCCCGTACTCGCTGACGTTCGAAGAGCACCCGCGTGGTTTCGAGACGGAAGAGCTTGAAGCCGCACTGCGTGTCGCGGTACGGAAGACGCGTGAGGATGCGAAGCGCCAGGTTGAACGCCTTTCCCATGAGCTCCCGGTAGGCCGGCTGGCGCACGAGCACTCGCGAGGAGCGGAGCGCCCGCGAGCCGATTGCGGCATCGACGCCCTCCCCGTCCGCGCCGACCAGGGTCGCGAGGTCGTCGAGAGGAGTCGAGAGATCGACGTCGGTCACCAGCGCGAAGTCGGTGTTCGCGCCGAGCATCCCTTCTCGGACTGCTGCCCCCTTTCCCTGGTTTCGGCCGAGGTGGACGACGCGAAGTCGGCCGTCGAGTCCGCCGTATCCGTCGAGCAGCGCAGCCGTCCCGTCCGTCGAGCCGTCGTCCACCACGATCACCTCGGCCAGGCGAAGGCCCGCGGCCGAGGCGACGCGATCCGCATCGCGCTCGAGCGTCTCGAACAGCCCACCGAGCCGCCCCTCCTCGTTGTAGGCGGGAACGACGATCGCCAGGGTGCGCACCGACTCACCCTGGCCGCCGGTCATCGGCGCGACAATAGATGATTCCTCGTCGAGTGCCGCGCCACCCGGATCGATGGATGTCGCCCCGCGTCACGGTCGGCCTGGTTGGGTCTGGCGTTGCCGTGATATCGGCTGTCGCTCTCGCCTTCCCGGGTTTGGCCGCCGCCGCCGCACCTCAGGAAGTGGCGCTCGAAAGCGCCGTCTTCGACTGGGACGGCGTGTGGACGTCGTCGAGTGAGGCCCGGCAGGCACGCGACGCGCTTCTCCTGACTCCGAGCGAGGTCTCCGACTACCGCTCGGCGGGCACGTGGCACGACCTGTTCGACACCTCGGGAATCGCGAGTCAGGCGCCCGCGCTCGTCTGGGTCCTGGCCCTGATCGCAGCGGGGCTCATCGGGCTTCCTTATGTGTGGCTGGCAGGAGCATCACTTCCGGACCGTGGCTTCGCGTTCGCGCGGCCGGTCGGACTCCTGCTCGTCGTGTGGCTCTCCTGGTGGCTCGCAAGCGCCGAGGTCGCGCCGTTCTCGCGTGGAACGCTCGTGCTCGTCGCAGCAGCCGTCGGAGCTGGCGGCGTCGCGATCACATTCGGTCGACGCGCGGAGATGCTCGCTTGGGCGCGCAGCAACGTCAGGATCGTCGCCGCGGAGGAGGCCGTCTTCTGGGCGCTCTTCGCCGTCTTCCTCGCAGTCCGCTGGGCGAACCCCGATCTCTGGCATCCGTGGCTCGGCGGCGAGAAGCCGATGGACCTCGCCTACCTGAACGCCGTCGTCAAGTCGGAAGAGTTCCCTCCCTACGACCCGTGGTTCGCGGGCGGGTACCTCAACTACTACTACTTCGGCTTCGTCGTCGTCGGCGCCCTCGTCAAGGCCACGGCGGTCGTGCCGTACGTCGCCTACAACCTCGCGATTCCGACGCTCGCAGCCTTCCTCGGCACGGCGGCGTTCGGAGTCTGTCTGGCCCTCGTGGCGCGGATGCCTGGTGCCGAGCGAAGACGATCGCTGCTCACCGCGAGTCTGGCATCCGTCTTCATCGTCGTCATCGGGAACCTCGGCGAGGTGAAGGTGCTCGTCGAGCGCGCGCAGGGCGAGATCCCAGCCGAGTGGTGGTTCTGGAACGCCAGCCGGGCCATCTCTCCGAGGCCCGGAGAGCCTGGACCAATCACCGAGTTCCCCGCATTCACATATCTCTTTGCAGACCTCCACGCACACGCGATAGCGCTTCCGTTCACCGCGACCGCTCTCGGGCTGGCGCTCGCGTACGTCAATGCCGGGCCAGCGCCGCGGCTCGACACGGCCGTCCGCTTCTTCATCCTCGCGGTGATCGTCGGATCTCTCTGGGTCATCAACACCTGGGACCTCCCCACGTACGCAGGGCTGGCCGCCGTCGCGCTCCTGTTCGGGTCATGGGCGACACGTGGCAGACTCGACATGCGTACGCTCGTTCGCGCGGGCGCCCTCGCGATCGCTTTGGTCGGAGCGGCGTACCTCGCGTATCTTCCGTTCCACGATCACTTCCGCTCGTCGTTCACGGGCTTCGACGTCTGGCGCGGTAGCCGGACCTCGCTCGGCGACTACCTCACGATTCACGGCTTCTTCCTCTTCCTCAT
>DATIBA010000173.1:0-24885 GCA_035457765.1 Gaiellaceae bacterium | reverse complement strand
CGGCGCGTCGGGACTCTGGCGCGGCGCCGGCTGAGACTCGCGTGGCCCGCGCCGCGTTCATCGGGGGGTGCGGATCCGGGTTCGCCGCCGGGTGGAACATCGCGAACACCGGGGCGGCCGCCGACGACCTCTCCGTCGCTTACGGCGTCGGCCTCGGCGTCGTAGGGCTGTTCACGACCGCGCTGTTCCTCGCCCACATGCTCATGCAGCTCCCGTCGGGGCGTCTCAGCGATCGTTTCGGCCCGTGGGCCGTCTGCGCCGTCGGCGTCGGTGTCCTCGGCGCCTGTAACTGCGTGCTCGCGATCGCTCCCGTAACTCCGCTTGCGCTCTCCGCACGCTTTGCAGCCGGTGTCGGCACGGCCCTGGCCTTCATCGGTGGCAGCGATCTCGTCCGGCTGAGCGGCGGATCGCCCCTCGCACAGGGCGTCTACGGCGGTGTTGCGACCTCGGGCGGCGGGGCCGCTCTCGCGATCGTCCCTCTGACGATCGCCGCGGTGGGTTGGCGCGGGCCGTACCTCTCCGGGATCGCCATCGCCGTGGTGGCTGCAGCGTTGCTGGTACATGCGCCACGCACCGCTCGGACGCCGGTCGCACGAGCCAGCGTGCGGCTGCGCCGAATCGCCGGTGATCGGCGTCTCCTCCTCATCGCAGCCGTGTTCGCGGCCTCGTTCGGACTCACCGTCGTGATCGGAAATTGGGTACCGACGCTCCTCGGCGACCGCACGGGAGTGTCGGAGGCGGCGGCCGGGGCCGTGGCGTCGTGCACACTCGTGCTCGGGATCGTGTCGAGACCGATTGGCGGATGGATCATGCGGGAGCGGCCGGCCTCGCTTCGCCTGGCGATCGGCGCAAGCGCGATCGTCGGCGCAGGAGGAACCGTGGCGCTCGCGGCCGGGCCGGTCCCGGTCGCGATCGCCGGAGCAGTAGCCGTGGGCCTCGCAGGCGGGATCCCGTTCGCGGCCTCGTTCACGAGCGCGGCCACGCTCTTCATCGGGAGCCCGGCCACCGCCGTCGGGTTCGTCAACGGAATCGGCGCGCTGACGATTCTCGTCGTCACCCCGATCGTGGGAGTCGCCCTCGCGCGCGACTTCGGGGTCGAGGCGTTCGTCGTGCTGGCGGCGCTGTGGGCTGCGAGCATCGCGGCAGTGCCACGCGCGTTCGCTGGCTAGCGGAGCGCGGCGATCGCGTTGAGGATGATCTCGGCTGCGAGAGCCCCATCCTCCGGATAGGCGACCTCGGCCGGCGAATGGCTCACGCCGTCGAGGCAGGGGACGAACACCATCGCGATGGGAACGCGATCGGCGACGGCCATCGAGTCGTGGGCTGCCCCGGACGGCATTTGGATGAAAGGCTCGCCGGACGCTCGCGCGGCCTCGTCGAGAGCGGCCACGATCCGTGGATCGGACGGAGTCGGCGCGGCGGTCTGCCGTTGCGACCACGCCGCAGTCATGCCACGTCTCGCCGCGGCCTCCTCGGCGAAGGCGGCGATGTCACGAGCGACGCCTCGATATGCGTCCTCGTCGGTTCCGCGGATGTCGAGCGAGAACCTCGCCTGGCCCGGCACGACGTTGATGATGCTCGGCTCGAACGCGATCTCGCCGACCGTGCCGACCGTCCCTTTGCCCGCACAGGTGGCCAGCCGCTCGAGCTCGAGGATGCACTCGGCAGCAACCGCACCCGCGTCGAGCCTCTTCCCCATCGGCGTCCCGCCCGCGTGATCGGCGCGCCCGTGGACGGTGACGTCGCTGTGGGCGTACCCCGCGATCGCGGTGACGATCCCGATGCGGCTCTCCGTGTCCTGCAGCACGCGCGCCTGCTCGATGTGCATCTCGATCCAGCCGGTGAGGTCGTCGAGGATTCGCGCAGACTCGCCCCATCGGGAGGGCTCGTAGCCGGCCTCCTCGGCGTGCTCCCAGAAACTGCGACCGTCGTCGAGCGAGCGAAAGCGCTCCCGGAGATCGTCCTCGGTCACCCGCCCGGTGACGATGCGGCTCCCGAGGAGCATCTGCCCGAAGCCCGACCCCTCCTCCTCGAGGAAGGAGATCACCTGCAGCGCCAGACCGAGATCGTGCTCCTCGTTCAGGCGGCAGACCTCGAGGGCGGTGACGACACCCAGCGTCCCGTCCCACTTGCCGCCGTTTCGGTTCGAGTCGCAGTGCGACCCGATCCCGAACACCGGCTCCCCCTGCGGTCGGTTCCGCGCGACGAGCGTGCCGACTGGGTCCTCCGACACACCGAACCCGAGCTTCTCGAGCTCGCCCGCGAAGTAGTCCAGCGTCCGGCGGTACTCGGGCGTGTACGCGTAGCGAACGATGGCCTCGCTCGACCTCGTGAAATCCGGTCCCGCGAGCGTCTCGACGTCGCGCTCGATGCGAGCGGTGCTCCGCTCTCGGTCGATTGCGATCATGGACCGGGACCTTAGTATCAACGCCTCCGTGGAGGAAGAGAGCGACGAGCTCGAGATCTGGCCGCCGCCGGAGGCACAGGTGCGCTCGGCGCTGTGGCGTGCCGAAGGACACATCGAGCGGGGCGAGTACGTCCAGGCAGCGCGCACCCTCGACGAAGCGCTTCGCCATGCCTCCGACCCCGGTGTCCTACGAGGGCTTCGGCATCTCGCCGCGGCCGGCTACAGGGCGCGCGAGGGCGACGAGATGCGAGCTCGGCGCCAGCTCGACCACGCGCGGCGGCGCCTCGCGCCCTACTTCCCCGTGTACGAGGAGGTCGAGCTGGACTCGCTCATCGAGCTTGTCGCTGCGGATCTCGAGTCGTAGAGTCGCTTCATGTCCGAGAGCTGGCGCAACCGGAAGACGTTGATCCTCAGCCGCAGCGACATGATGGGGCTGCTGACCCCGGCCGAGTACGTCGACTGCGTCGAGCACGCGTTCCGGATGCACGGCCTCGGGCGAGTCTACATGGAGCCGAAGGGACACATCGTCCTCGATCGCTACCGGGGCGAATGGGAGGTGATGCCCTCGTACATCGAGGAGCCCGAGGCGGCGGCCTGCAAGTGGGTCTCGATCCGCGAGGACAACTCGAAGTACGAGCTCCCGGCCGTGTTCTCGATCCTCGTGTACACGCATCCGGAGACCGGCTTCCCGCTCGCGATCTGCGACGGCTCCTTCCATACGCTCATGCGGACCGGCGCGTCGGCGGCGGTCTCCGCGAAGTGGCTCGCGCAGCCCGACTCGAAGGTGCTCGCGATTCTCGGCACGGGTAGCGTGGGCGAAGGGACGCTCGCCACGTGCGACACCGTCTTCGCGTGGGACGAGGTTCGGATCTGGAGCCGCAGCGAGTCGTCGGTCGACCGCTTCCTCGCGGAGCAGGCTCCCCGCTTCCCGCACTTGACGCTCGCGGGCACGACCGATGTGCGCACTGCGGTCGAGGGCGCGGACGTGATCGTCACCGGCACGCACGCCCGCGGCTGGATCGTCGACGACGCGTGGATCGAGCCGGGAACGCACATCGCCGCGCTCGGCGCGGACCTCGAGGGCGAGCAGGAGCTGGACCCGGCCGTCCTGCAGCGCGCGCGCGTCTTCGTAGACGACATCCGGCAGTGTGTCCCCGACGGCGAGATAAACGTCGCCGTCCGGGAGGGGCTCATCGCCGAGGACGACGTGGCGGGCGAGATCGGCAAGGTGATCTGCGGCGAGCTCGAGGGGCGCCAGTCGGCCGAGCAGATCACCGTCTTCGACTCGACGGGCATCGCACTTCAGGACTCCGCGACCGTGCCGCTCGAGTACGAGCGCGCCCTCGCAGCCGGCGTCGGCGTCGAGAAGAAGATGATCTCGACGTGATGGAGCAAGCGTGACGGCGTTCAGCCAGATCCGCCTCGACCCCGATCCGTACGAGGCGTTTCGGCTCTCGCAAGGGTTCCGGGTGGGCGACCTCGTGATCGTCTCGGGCCAGGCGGCGATCGACGAGAACGGCCAGATCGTCGGCGCCGGCGACTTCGATGCTCAGGCGCAGCAAACGTTCGAGAACCTCGAGCGGGTGCTCCGAGCGGGAGGCTCGAGCCTCGATCGGGTCGTCAAGGTGACGATCTTCCTGACCGACATGGCGAACTTCGGAAAGATCGTCGAGCTGCGGGGCAAGTGGTTCAGCCCGCCGTACCCAGCGGACACGATCGTGGAGGTCTCGTCCCTGGCATTGCCGGAGCTCGAGATCGAGATCGAGGCGATCGCCGTAGCTGGGTAGCCGGTCTCCACAGCCTCGCGGGACGGTGATCCGGGACGGCGAGGATTGCCTCGCGGACCACCGCCCCTAGTCGCTAGTTCGCAACGAATGCCACGTCGGTTTGGACACCGAGCAGGTTCTTCGTGAGTTCTACGTACGCGGCACGAGCGGCTCCCCCGCGAGGAGCCGTTCGACACCTCCCATGCCCCAGTGCGATTCGCCCTCGGGAGTCAGCAGCGAGGGGACACCGCGGATCCCGGCAGCCTCGGCGACCTCGCGGATCTCACTGATCTGCGCGAAGCGCTCCGCCGAGTACGCGGCGACCACCGCATCGCCGGGGTCGAGCCCGGCCCGCCCGGCCGCACGTGCGATCTCGGCGTCGGTGGAGATGTCCTCGCCCTCGCAGAAGAACGCCTCGTACAGCGCGTGCTTGAAGGCGCGCAGGCGACCGAGCTCGCCGGCCCAGAGGCAGGCGGCGAGCGGCAGCGTCGAACGCGGCTGATAGCGAGGCAAATGGATCTCCATGCCACGAGCGAGCGCACGACGGTAGACGTGCTGCGTCCAATCCGTTCGCAGGTGGTCTCCGCGCACTTCGAGCAGCCGCGCGGGTGCGGGCCTGAGCTCGAAGGGAAGCCAGTCGACCTCGATGGATCCGGCGTCTTCTGCAGCCTCGACGACGCTCGACTCCAGGTACGAATATGGACAGACGACGTCGTAGTAGAAGCGGATGCCGCGCATCGAGAAGGAGGCTATTAGACTCGACCGCAAGACGACCTAGGAGGTGGGCAGGCATGGCAGCTGTGGAAGAGAGCCTCACCTACGAGGCGATCCTCGAGCAGGATGGCGTCAAGGTCTCGAAGAGCCCATGGGGGCCGGACGACGAGATCGGGCGCCTGAACTGGATCACGGCGGAGACGAACCGCGCGATCCTCGAGCATCTCGACGGCTCGCACGTGTTCGACCTCAACGTCGAGTACTTCATCGGCATGCCGTCCTGGGTGGCAGCCGGGGACCCACCCTACGGCATCTGGATGACCCACACACCCCAGGGGTCGGTCAACGACAACCTGTCCGGTGTCGGAAGCGAGGTGCACGAGAAGTACTCGTACTGCGGTGACTCGATCCACCTGTACACGCACTGCGGCACGCACATCGACACGCTCAACCATCTCGGCTTCTACGGCAAGTTCTGGAACGGGTGGACGGCCGACGCGGATCTGGGCAGCCGCATCTGGACGAAGGGCGGCCTCGACAAGTATCCGCCCGTGATCGCGCGCGGCGTGCTCCTCGACGTCGCAGGTCTACACGGGGTCGACTGCCTGGACGACGGATACGCGATCACGCCGGACGATTTGAAGAAGGCGGCTTCCGAGCAGGGCGTGCAGATCCCGCCGAAGAGCGTGGTTCTCGTCCGGACCGGCCGCATGACCAAGTGGCCGGATTTCGATGGCTACCTGAAGAACCCGCCGGGGATCGGGCTTGCTGCCGCCAAGTACCTCTGCGAGGAGGCGGGAGCGATGTGCATCGCCGGCGACTCGATCGCGCTCGAGGTACTCCCGTCGGAGGAGGCTGACGTCTTCCTGCCGGTTCACAGCTACATGTTCGCGACCGCGGGAGCACAGATCATCGAGGTCGTGGACATGGAGGCGATCGCCGCGGAGAAGCAGTACGAGTTCGCCTTCCTCGGCTTCCCGCTCAAGCTGCGCGGTGCAACGGGCGCTCCGATGCCCTCCTACGCGGTGCCGCTGCGAGGCTGACGCCTACTCGAAGATGTCGAGCGGAAGGAGTGCAGACACGAGCGGGTAGGGAACGTCGACGACCTCCGAGATGCGCGCATCGACAACTGCGGAGCAGAGCGCGTAGGCGGCCGCGCGCTCGAAGCCGTACGTCGCCACCAGGTAGCCGATCATCTCGAGCAGCGCCTCGCATAGCGCCGCGTCCACGTCCATCGGCAACTCGAGGGCGATCCCGGTCGTCGCGTACCACGGGCCACGCGGCCCCTCGGACGGTGTCTCGAAGCTCGGGAAGCGCTGCCGCCACGTCCGCTCGGACTCCTTCACGACACGGAGCCGGACGGTTGTGCTCCCCCCAACCTCGATCGCTGTCCCGCACACCTCGCCGTCCCCCTGGGCGAAGTGGAGATCTCCGATCGAGAAGAGGGCGCCCGGCACGTGCACCGGAAGGTAGAGCCGCGAGCCCGCGACGAGCTGGCGGATGTCGATGTTGCCGCCGATCGAACGCGGCGGGATCGTCCGGAGTCCCGCGGCTGCCGAGGGAGGAAGTGCGCGCTCGGGCATGTCGTCGGCGACCGGGCCGCCCGCGTCCGCGATAGCCCGCTCTCGACGACGGATCTCCTCCATGAGAGCGTGCGAGGGAGCGACACCGACGACGCCGGCGAAGAGAGCCTCCGGCACGGCAACGCCTGGCAGCTCCGGCGAGCGCGCGAAGCCGTCTCGAATGTCCCAGTGCACGACGAACGGATCCGGGAAGAGATCGGCGAGGAAGCCGAATCCCGGAATGACAGCCGTGACCCCGTAGTCGGCCACCTCGTAGGACACGAACTCCACCTCGAGCAGGTCGCCCGGCTCGGCTCCGTCGACCGACACGGGGCCGGTGAGGGGGTGCCCCAGGCCGAGGTCGAGGCGACCGGCATCCTCGTGCGTGCTCTCCCGCGTCAGCTGACCGTCGAGGCCGTCCCTCGTCTCGAGGGTGATCTCCTCGCCGGGCTCGACCGAGGCGATCGGCTCGAGATCGGGATGCCAGCGATTGTGCGCTGCATCAGCCGGAACTCTCATAGCTGCGCCTTCACCTCCTCGGCGGCGAGTGTGGCGGCCCCGATCTCCTCGGCCGTCCAGACGCGTGGTCCGCGGAGCTCGTGCACCGAGACGATCGCGACGAGGCGCTCGTCTCTCAGAATTGGCGTCACGATCTGGGCAGAGAGCCCGCCGTAGGTCTGGAGCATCTGCTGGAACGCCGGATCGTCGCTGGCGGCGCGGCTGTCGTTCTGGACGACCTGGCAACCCCGCTCGAGCTCTCGGACGACCGGTTGGGTACGGAGATCGACGGTTCGCTCCTCCCTCAACGACCCAGTGCCGGGCGCGAGCGCCTCGTGCGTTACCGGGTACGCGTAGTCGCCCGGCAGGTCCTGGCGAAGCGTGACCCGGCTCGCCCCGGTCTCCACGAGCAGGCGCTGGACGACCGCCTCGAGCACGCTCACGTCTCCACCGCACGAGCGAGCACGCGCGCAGGCGCACCGTCGCCGCCCACGACGTTGAGCGGCAGGAACAGGAGTTCGGCGCGGCTACCCGCGAGCTGGCGGGCGTTCGCAACCTGCTCCGAGATCAGGACGCCGTCGCGCAAGAGCACGTGATGGACCGGCCAGTCGAACCCTTCGACCCGCAGGTGGAGCGGGATGTCCGGTGTGGGCATGTCGACTGCGAGGAGCTTGATCCGTTTGTCGACCAGCCACTCCGCGGCCGCGACGGAAAGCGCGACGTGCCGCTCGTACTGACGTGTCCCCACGTGCTCCGCGATCCCCGTGTCGAGAACGAGGATGTCCCCCGGCTCGAGCTCGGGGCGCATCCGTGCGAGGTCCTCGGGCTCGACGAGGCTCTCGAGCGGCTTGTCGACACTCCACACCACACCAGGGCCCATGAGTCGTTCGAGAGGCACGTCCTCGAGAGCAGGACCGTCCGAGAAGAAGTGCCGCGGCGAGTCCACGTGCGTACCGACGTGCACGACCATCGACAGCTCGGTGACGTTGAGTGGGTCCTCCGGAATGCTCGCGATGCGCTCGATCCGAGGCGGCGGGAACGAGCTGAGGCGCGGAACGCCCGGCGACAAGGGCCACGTAAGGTCGATCCAGTCGCCGGTCGCCGTCGGTGCTCGAGGCGCGGCGCTCGCGTTCCATCCTCGCCAGCCCGTGCCCGGCGTCGCCTCGATCGGGTCGCACACGGCGATATTCCGTACCACATGTGGAGGCACGGGCGTTAGAGTCGGCGCGTGCCGGTGGATGCGAAGCGAGCCGTTACCGAGCTGCGAGAGCTCCGAGAGCTGACCGAGACCGACCACGGCGCGCAGCGGGTGGCATGGACCGAGACTTGGGAAACAGCACGAGAGTGGCTCCGCGGGCTGGTCGCCGAGACCGGCGCGGCAGAGTCGATCGACCCTGCGGGAAACCAGTGGTTCACTCTCGCGGGCGAGACGAACCGTGCCGTGCTCGTCGGCGGCCACATCGACTCCGTGCCGAACGGCGGTTGGCTCGACGGCTCGCTGAACGTCGTCGCGGGCGTCGAGGTTCTCCGGCGGATCGCCGCCGAGGGGCGTCCCTCCGTCACCGTCCGCCTGGTCAACTGGGCGGACGAAGAGGGTGCCCGCTTCGGGCGCAGTCTCTTCGGATCGAGCGCAGCCGCGGGCTCGATGACGGACCAGGACGAGCTGCGCCAACTCCTGGACCGCGACGGCATCGCGCTTCCCGACGCACTCGTCGCCCACGGCGTCGACCTCGATCGCGCCATCGACGCGCGCGCGGAGCTCGAGACCGCTGCCGCCTATCTCGAGCTCCACATCGAGCAGGGCCCCGTGCTCGAGTCGCTCGGCCTGCCGCTTGGAGTCGTCGAGGGAACCTTCGGCGTGGAGCGGCATCGGATCACGTGGCGCGGCCAGGCGGCCCACGCCGGCTCGACTCCGATGGACAAGCGTCGCGACGCCCTCGCCGGCGCCGCCAAGCTCGCGCTGGAGATACGCGAGATCGCGCGTCGTACGGGCGGAGGCGCCGTCTGCACGTCCGGCGGCGTGGTCTGCAAGCCAGGGATCGTCACATCGGTGGTCGAGACGGCCGAGCAGCTGCTCGACCAACGCGATCTCAACGCGCACCGGCTGGCGACCATGCTCGCCGAGGCGAAGGCTTCGAGCGAGCGGTTCGCCGCAGAGGAGTCGATCGACGTCGAGTGGGAGAGGATCTGGTCGATCGAGCCGATCCTCTTCGACGACACGCTGCTCGGTTTCTGCGAGGAGGCGATCGTCGAGGTCAGCGGTGTCGCCCATCGCCTTCCCTCGGGTCCGCTGCACGACGCCGCCGAGGTCGCCCGTGCGGGCGTGCCCACGGTGATGATGTTCGTGCAGAGCCTGCGCGGCCTGTCTCACACCAAGCTCGAGGACACGCGCGAGGAGCACATCGAGCTGGCCGTCGCGGGCCTCGATCACCTCACCTCGAAGACGATCGCCTGGGTCGCCGGCGGCGGCGGTCGTCGACCTACCGCCCGATCACCTCAGGACCGGAGCGCTGCGGGATAATCCCCTGTCCGATACGACCGAGGAGACACACATGGCTCTGAGCTTCGGCGTCACCGTTCTGCCCGATCCGCCACCCAGCCGTCTCGTCGAGCTGTTCCAGCTCGCGGAGTCCCACGGCTTCGAGTATGGATGGACCTACGACTCGCACGTCCTCTGGCAGGAGTCGTTCCCGCTGCTCACACTCGCGGTCCAAGCGACCTCCACGATGAGGTTCGGTCACTGTGTGACCAACCCCGGGACGCGCGAGCCGACGGTTCTCGCCAGCGGCTACGCGACGTTGCACGACATCTCGAACGGCAGGATGGTCATGGGCATCGGTCGGGGCGACTCAGCGCGCAGGTACATCGGCCAGAGCCCCGTTCGCGTGGCGGAGTTCGAGCGACGGCTCGTGATGATCAAGGAGTTCATGAACGGTCGCACGGTGAACTGGAACGACAAGGAGCTCCAGCTGAAGTGGGTGCGCCCCGAGCTGCCGGAAATCCCGATGTGGGTCGCCGGGTACGGACCGAAGGCGTTGGCGGTCGCCGGCCGCGTGGGTGACGGCGTCATCATCCAGCTCGCCGACCCCGTGGTCGTCCAATGGATCATGGATACCGCGCGCAAGGCCGCCGAGGAAGCCGGACGCGATCCGGCTGCGCTCAAGTGCATCGTCTCCGCACCGAGTCACATCACCGACGACCTCGCCGATGCGCGCGACCAGGTGCGCTGGTTCCCGGCGATGGTCTCGAATCACGTCATGGATCTCATCGAGCGCTACGGCTTCGAGTCGGAAATCCCGCACGAGCTCACGGAGTACGTTCGCATGCGCAAGTTCTACGACTACAACGAGCACTCGCGCGTCGGGGCGAAACACGGCGAGTTCGTCACGGACGAGATCTGCGACCGCTTCTGCGTTCTCGGCAACGCGGAACAGGCTACGGCGAAGCTCAAGGAGCTCGAGTCCGTCGGCGTCGATCAGTTCAACATCTACCTCATGACCCATGGGCAGGAGGAGGACCTCGCCGCCTACGGGAAGGACGTCATCCCCCAGTTCGCAGGCGTGACCGCCTGACGCCGGCTCGGGCCCACCGAGTCCGACCGGTCAGTAGATCGTCTTCCCGAGTGCACTCGCAACGAGCTCCACTGCCGTGAGCGCCGTCGTGTTCTCCCGGTCGAGAATCGGGTTCACCTCGACGACTTCCAGCGAGCCGGCGAGGGCCGACTCGGCGGCGAGCTCGAGCGCGAGGTGCGCCTCGCGGTAGGTCAATCCGCCGCGGACGGGCGTACCGACTCCGGGCGCAAGCTCCGGATCGAGCGCGTCCATGTCGACCGAGATATGGACGAATCCCGCCCCGGACACGCGATCGAGGGCCTCTCGCATCGCCCGCTCGACACCGATGCGGTCGATCTCGGTCATCGTGAAGACGCGTACGCCCGCCTCCCGAAGGAGCCGTCTCTCACCCTCGTCGGCCTGCCGGAGACCGAGAAGCACCACCCGTCGCGCATCGAGGGCGGGAAGCGGCCAGACGTCGCTGTCGAACCCGGATCCGGCTAGGCCCAGGGCGGCCGCCAGCGGCATGCCGTGCACGTTTCCGCTCGGGCTCGTCTCAGGTGTGTTGATGTCGGCGTGGGCGTCGATCCAGAGAACGCCACCCGGTCCGTGAACCGCGGCGAGGCCTCCGAGCGTACCGAGCGCGACCGAGTGATCGCCGCCGAGCACGAGCGGAACGGCCCCGGCGCGCAGCTCCTCGACGACTTTCGCAGCAATGCGCTCGCACGTCTTCCTGATCTCCGGCAGGAACCGCGCACGCTCGTCGCGCATCGCGGTCGCTTCGGGGACGGCGGTCTCGACGTTCCCATGATCTCGAACCTGGAAGCCGAGGCTCTGGAGCCGCTCGTCGAGGCCCGCGTACCGGATCGCCGACGGCCCCATGTCCACGCCGCGCCGACCCTGGCCGAGGTCGAGAGCCGCACCGATGATCGCGATCTCACGCGTTCGTTCGGAGCCCACCGCGGGAACCTACCGGGACGCGCGGCTACACTGAGCCGCCTGGCGAGGTAGCTCAGTCGGTAGAGCACACGGCTGAAAACCGTGGTGTCGCCGGTTCGATTCCGGCCCTCGCCATGCGCAGAGTCTCGGGTCGCTTTCTGGGGGAACCTCCCGGTTCCCCCAGCCCCCCTCCACTGGTCCGCTTCGCGGACAAGACGCTTCGCGTCTGGTTCGATTCCGGCCCTCGCCACTCACGTCGCACTCGGCGTAGTAGCGTCGGCCGGCATGGAGCTCGCGTTTCTCTCGGCTGTCGACCAGGCACGACTCATACGGACGCGAGAGGTCTCCTCCGTCGAGCTCGTCCAGGTCTACCTCGAACGAATCGCGCGGCTCGACCCAGCGCTCAACGCCTTCGTCACCGTGCGAGGAGACGCCGCACTCGCCGACGCACGCGCGGCAGATGCAGCCAGGACCGACGCGCCGTTCCACGGCGTCCCCATCGCGATCAAGGATCTGACGGCAACCGCCGGCATCCGCACGACCTACTCGAGCAGGGCGTATGCCGAGTACGTTCCCGACTTCGACATGGCCGTCGCACGACGGCTGCGCGAGGCCGGCTTCGTGATTCTGGGAAAGACGAACACGCCCGAGTTCGGAACGACGGCATTCACGGAGTCGGAGCTGAACGGAGCGACGAGGAATCCCTGGAACCCCGAGCGCACGCCGGGCGGCTCGAGCGGAGGTGCCGCAGCCGCGCTCGCCGCGGGCCTCGTGCCCGTCGCCCACGGTACCGACGGTGGTGGCTCGATTCGGATCCCTGCGTCGTGCTGCGGTGTCTTCGGACTCAAGCCGTCCCGGGGCCGCGTGTCGAGCGCGCCGTTCACCTCCCTCGAAGGCCTTTCCACCTCTGGTCCGATCTCACGATCCGTGGTCGACGCAGCTCACCTGCTCGACGTCCTCTCGGGTTACGAGGCCGGTGATCCCTGGTGGGCGCCCCCGCCGGAGCGCCCGTTCGCGGAAGCGGTGACGGAGCCACCGGACACGCTGCGGGTCGCGGTGACCTCGGTGCCGCCGGTCGATGCACCGGTCGACTCCGAGTGTGCAGCAGCACTCAGCTCGGCCGCCGCCCTGCTCGGGGAGCTCGGTCACAGCGTCGCGGAGGTGACGCCGCCCTGGGGAGAGCCCGGCCTCGAGCACACGTTCATCACCGTCTGGCAAGTCGGGCCGGCACTGCATCCGGTCGACGATCTCTCGCTGCTGACACCACTGAATCGCGGGCTCGTCGAATCTGCCAGCGTGAGCTCCGCGGTCGACTACGCTCGGGCCGTCGTTCGCCTGCAGGCACTGGCGCGACGCATCGTCGCCTTCTGGCAGGAGTTCGACGTCGTTCTGACGCCGACGCTGGCACTGCCTCCGGTACCGATCGGGTGGCAGGAGTCAGTCGAGGGCGCGATCGAGCAGCTCCTTCGCAACATCGTGTTCACGCCGTTCACCGCGATCGCCAACCTTACGGGTCTACCCGCGATGTCACTGCCTCTCCATTGGAGCGAGAACGGCATGCCCATCGGTGTGCAGGCGATAGGCCCGCCGGCAGGAGAGGTCGTGTTGCTGCAGCTCGCTGCTCAGCTCGAGGCCACCTGCCCGTGGGCGGACCGGCGCCCGCCGATCTCCTAGCGGGCGAGCGTGATCCGGATCTCCTGCCCAGGCGACGCGCGCAGCATTCGGGAAGCGCTCCCGCGCGAGATGGCAAGCGACATGTTCTTGTAGCTGTCCTCGTAGAGAATGACGTCGCCAGGTCGCGCGTCTGCGAACGTCCGCGCCATCAGCGCGTAGTACTTCTCGCCCGCAAGCTCGAGCTCGACGCGTGTCCCCGACACGATTCCAAGTCCTTCCACGTCGTCTCGGGTGAGGTTGAGCGCTATGTTGCCGAAGCTGTCGACATAGAGGAGCGTCGCGACGATCGCACCGTCCGCGATCACGAGCTCCGGCAGGTCGAGACGGACGAGGCCCTCAGGATCTACGGGCGGACCGAGCTCCTCCGCCGCGATGCCGCGAGCTAGGTGCGCGGCCGCAGGGCTGAAGAGATCGCGACCGTGGAACGTCCGTGAAATCGTCTCGAGCGCGTAGTCGGGGTTCGCGAGCTCGTAGGCTGCGGCGACGCCCGCCCGGCTCACGGCTGGAAGCAGGAGACCGTTGTCCGGGCCCACATACAGGCGGCCCTCCGCATCGCGGAGCACGAGGGGACGGCGTGGGCCACCGACTCCCGGGTCGACGATCGCCAGGTGGACGCCGATCGGCATGAATCCGATCGTGTTGGCGAGAACGAGAGCCCCCTGGAGCACCGCCTGCGGCGGAATCCCGTGCGTGATGTCGATGATCTGCGCCTCCGGGGCGATGCGCTTCATGACCCCGTGGCAGGTACCGACGAAATCGTCCTTGAGCCCGAAGTCGCTCAGGAACGTGATGAACACGCGCGGAGACTAGCGCCGCGCGTCTCGACCGAGCCAGTCGCACGCGAGGACGAGCAGTTTCGAGTCCCCTCCCGTCGCGTCTCGCAACACGGACGCAAGCCCGCCGGGCGTATCCGGACGAACGCCGTGGGAACCTGGAGCGGGAGCGGCCGGCCGACGCGAAGCGGCCTCGTCACTGCCTTTCCAACGCTCCTCCACTCGGCTCGTGCACGGGCGCAGCATAGTCGGGGGGTCGGTCGGGTCTATCCTGTGCCCGAGCCAGTTCGAGGAGCTCCGCCGTCTCACGCTGAAGTCGAGCCAGCTTGGCGGCGATGATCGCGATGTAGACGAGCACGAAGACGAAGACCGCCCCGTACGCAGCGGCAACGTACTGACCCTGCGTCACTGCAGCGCCTCACGGAGGTCACGGAGGTCGGAATCGAGCCGCTTGCCGGCGAGCTCGACGCGGTAGAGCACATAGGCGAGAAGGGTTACCGCGGCCCACGCGACGCAGAAGGTCGCGAACATCGAGCCGCTCATCTGCGGACCCTCTCGGGTGAAGACCGTGGGATGGATGAGGTTCTCGGCCAGGCGAATCGCCAGGAAGCTGACAGGGATCAGTACGACGCCGAAGAGCGCGTACACGGCCGATGAGCGAGCACGTCGCGATCCCTCCTCCAGTGAGAAGCGCAGCATGAAGTACGCGCAGTAGAAGAGGAAGAGGACGAGGAAGAGGACGAGCTGGTCCTCGCTCCAGAGCCACCAGTGGCCCCACGACGCCTTCGCCCAGATCGAGCCCGTGATCAAGGTCAGCGCCCCGAAGATGGTGCCCTGGTGAATCGCCACGTAGCTCTCGAGGTCGTACCGCTCGTCGCCTCGCCAGAGGAGCCGCAGCGCCTTCCATGCGCCGAGGCCGAAGCAGAAGTACGCGGTCAAGGCGACGGGGACGTGAATGTAGAAGATGCGTTGCGAGACACCCTGATCCTGGTCCTCCGCGACCACGAGGAGCGCCAGGACGAGAGCCAGCCCCATGAGCCCCGCGGCGAGCGCGGCTAGACCCGGGAGGCTGCGAATCGACGTGATGGTCAGGTCTACTCCGTGACGACGTACTCGAAGGACGCCCACGAGAGTACCGCGAAGATGCCGTCGTACAGCGCCAAGAGCATGAGGTAGCGCCCGGCCTGAGGTGAGACGGCCGCACCGACGCCCCCGATGACGAGCGGAATCGCGAGTGGGAGCACGAGGAGCGGAAGCAGCAGCTCGCGCGAACGGCCAGCGGCGGCCATGGCGGCCATGAGTGAGCCCACCGCGCAGATGCCGATGTCGGCGAGAAGCACCCCGACGAGCGCTGTAGCGTCGAGCGGCGCGAAGAAGAGCACGAACGCCGGAAGCGCAACGGTCTGCGCTGCGACGAGGAAAGCAAGCGTCGCCAACGTCTTCCCGAGCCAGATCGCACTGCGGTCGGAAGGGGCGAGGACGAGACCGTCAAGCACCCCGTGCTCCTGCTCGGGCACCCAGGCGCGAGAGAGTCCGAGCAACGCGGTAAAGACGATCGCGACCCAGAGGAGCCCGTACGCGGCATCCTCGCCGGCTCCTTCCGGAAGCGCGAAATGGAAGACGACGAGGGTCGAGACCACGAACAGGAGCATCGCCGGAAGAGTGTCGCGAGCACGGAGCTCGACCCGGAGATCCTTGCGCGTGAGCGCCGCGACGTCGGCCAGATACGTCACGCGAGGGCAATCCTCGTGGTCACCATTCCGGCAACCCGTTGCGGGTCATGGGTCGCCACGACGAACGTGCGCTCGCCGGCGAGAACTTCGAGCTCACGATCGAGCACCGTGGCGCCTGCGTCGTCAAGCGCCGAGAACGGCTCGTCGAGCAGGATCAGCTGTGGATCGTGCAGGAGCGTCCGGCACAGTGCGAGCCGTTGCACCATCCCTCGCGAGTACGTCGAGACCCGCTCGTTTCGCGCATCCCAGAGCGCGAACCGCTCGAGAAGCATCCCGATACGCTCCCGCCGCTCTGCAACGCGATAGAGGCGTCCGTAGAGCTCGAGATTCTCGAGTGCTGTGAGCTCCCGGTACACGAGCGGCTCGTGCGCAAGGTATCCGAGCTGAGCTCGGTCGACGTCCACTTCCACCACGCCGCGCGTCGGGCCGATGAGACCTGCGAGCATCCTCAAGAGCGTCGTCTTCCCCGACCCGTTCGGGCCGGTGACGGTGGCGAACCCGCCCGCAGGCAGGGCGATGTCCGTCCCGAAAACGACCCTCCTCCGTCCGAACCGCTTCTCGAGACCGCGAGCTCTGATCACGACAGAAGGACGTCCGCGGCCACGAAGACGAAGAAGACGACGCTGATCACGCCGTTGAGAGTGAAAAAAGCCGAGTCGAGCCGGCGGAGATCGCCTGGACCCACGATGGAATGCTCGTACGCCAGCAAGGCGGCCGTCGCCAGGACGCCGAGCCAGTAGAGCAGGCCGACCTCGAGACCGGCACCTGCGACCGCGAGCAAGGCCACGGTGCCCGCGTGCAGTGCGCGCGCGCCGCGAAACACTCCTCGCTCACCGAAGCGGACTGCCCACGAGTGGAGGCCCTCCCTGCGATCGTGCTCCAGGTCGAAGAGCGAGTAGAACAGGTCGAACCCCGCGACCCAAAGGAGCACGGCGCCACTGATGGCCCACGCCTCCCACGGCGCCGTTCCCGAGACGGCGAGCCACGCCCCGACCGGGGCCAGTGCGAGGCAGGCCCCGAGCCAGAAGTGACACAGCCACGTGAACCGCTTCAGGTACGGGTAGACGACGAACATCGCGACCGGAATCGGCCAGAGCCAGCGCACGATGGGGTCGAGCTGCGAGACGGCGACGAGGAACACGGCGAGGGCGACGCCGCACAGCCCCACCACTTGCGGTCGGCTGAGGCTTCCGCTCGGAAGCTCGCGGCTCGCGGTACGCGGGTTGCGCGCGTCGAGCTCGGCGTCGACGAGCCGGTTCAGTGCCATCGCGAGCGTTCGTGCCCCGATCATGGCCACCGTCACCCAGACCGTGCTCGCGAGGCCGGGCCAGCCGTCGACCGCCAGGAAAGCGCCGACGTACGCGAACGGGAGTGCGAACACCGTGTGCTCGATCCGAACGAGCGACGCAAGGCGTCGCGGCAGCGGGACGGGGGCGACACTCATGTCTGGCGATGTGGCGTCGTCGTATCTCCCGCCGCGAGCTCGAGCCCATGGCGGAGCGCGGGCTGGATGACCGCGAAACCGTCGCGGCAACCACCGGGAGATCCCGGAAGGTTCACGACGAGCGCCCGTCCGCGTAAGCCGGCGACACCGCGCGATAGAAGCGCATGTGGAGTCCGCGCTATGGCATCTGCGCGAATGGCCTCGGCCAGCCCGGGCGCTTCCCGGTCGAGGACACTCAGCGTCGCCTCCGGCGTGACGTCGCGCGGGGCGAAGCCCGTTCCTCCTGTTGTCAAAATGAGCAACGACCCAGTCTCGTCGACGAGAGTCCGGATGGCGGCCTCGATCTCTCGGGCATCGTCGGGTACGACGACTCGGACGACGGCGTAGCCGTCCTCACGCAGAAGCTCGTGGAGAGCATCTCCACTCGAGTCCTCTCGAACGCCTGCGTGGACGCCGTCGGACACCGTCAAGACCGCTGCGTTCACGCGGGCTCCTTCGTCTTCTCGACGAGCACGACGTCGCCGATCGTCATGCCCTTGTCGACTGCCTTCGCCATGTCGTACACGGTGAGAGCGGCGATCGTGGCCGCGACGAGCGCCTCCATCTCGACACCCGTCTGCGCACTGGTCTCCGCGGATGCCTCGATCTCGACGGCGCCGGCGACGACTGCGAGCCGAACGTCGACCTGGGTCAGCGCGAGAGGGTGGCAGAGGGGAATGAGCTCGGACGTCCGCTTGGCGGCCATGACGCCCGCGATCTGTGCAGTCAGCAGCGCATCGCCCTTCGGCAGCGTGTCGAGCATGACGGCTGTCTCCGGCGCCATGCGCACCGTCGCCCTGGCGACGGCGCGTCGTCGGGACATCGGCTTTCCGCCCACGTCGACCATGTGGACGTTCCCGTGTTCGCCGACGTGGCTGAGCCTTTGTCCTGGTCGATCGGTCACGTGGAGATCGTACGTGCAGCGTTTTCACGTGAAAACGGGGGCCGCTCCGGAGCGATCTCGGCAGGAAGGTCGAGGGTGAACACGGTCGGATCCCTACCCGAGTCGAGCCTGACCGATCCACCCATCAGTCTGGCGATCTCTCGGGCGATCGCCAGACCGAGGCCGCTCCCGGACGCCATTCCGCCGTCGACTCGGTAGAAGCGACCGAAGACGGCCTCCTCGTGCTGCACCGGGATCCCGGGCCCATTGTCTTCGACGGAGAGCTCTGCCCGGTCTCCACGCCGGCGGCTCCGAATCACCACTTGCGTACCCGCGGGTGTGTGCACCATCGCGTTCGTGACGAGAGTGCGACCGATCTGGAGAACGCGTCCGGCATCCCCTGAAGCCCACACACCGGCCTCGTAGTCCGTTTCCAGCGCATGTCCCGTCGACGCCGCCAGGTGCGCAAGCTCACCCGCCAGCACCTGAACGACCTCCGTCAGATCGACGGGCTCTCGCAGAACACGCAGCTGGCCCGCATCGACGCGTGAGAGATCGAGGAGGTCGGCAGACAGCCTCGTCAGCCGCTGCACCTGACCCTGCATCGCATCGATGAAGCCGTTGCGCGTCTCTTCGTCGAGATCCTCGTCGGCCAGCAGTTCGAGGAATCCGCCGAGCGAGAAGAGCGGCGTTCGGAGCTCGTGCGACGCATTGGCGACGAATGCCTTTCGTGCGTTGTCCAACTGAGCGAGCTGAACTCGCATCCGATCGAATGCGTCGGCGAGCTGGCCGATCTCGTCGTTCCCGCGGTCCACGATCGGGGCTCCGAAGTCGCCGCCTGCAATTCGCTCCGCCGCGGTTTCCAGCCGCAGTAGCCGGTTGGCGAGCATGCCGGCCGCCGTCAGACCGAGAACGAGCGCGAGCAAGAGTGCGAACACCGTCGCGAGCAGCAGGCGCTGCTCGACGAGGCGGACGGTCGCAAGCGAGTCCGCAAGCGGTGCCTGAAAGAGCACGACCGCGTCCGCGTCGAGAGGCACTGCGACGCTCGCGTTGTCGCCGTTCACGTCGATGACGCGGCCGCGCTCGACGTTCCCGCTGGCGAGCGCTTCGAGAGCGACGGAGTGCGTCGCCGCGTCGCTCGACCTCCGGCTTCGCGAGTCCGCAACAGACGCGAACGCAGGCTTGCTCGTGGAGAGAACGTCGAATGCGATGACGCGCGCATTCGTACGTTCCGCGAAGTCCTCGACGTTCTCCTGCCAGAGCAGCCTGTCCTCCGGCAGAGAGCGTGCGAGCGGAACGGCGAGCTCCTCCAACTGGTCGAGTCGGGCGTCGACGAGACGCCGCTCGAGCGAAGGCACGACGATCAGATACGCCGTACCAAGCGCCCCGGCAACGATGCCCATGAGGACGAGCGCGATGCGGGTTCGTATGCCGCCCGGCAGCTGCATGGCGACTCCTAGTCCGGCCTGAAGCGATAACCGGCGCCCCGTATCGTCAGGATGAGCTCGGGATTGCTCGGGTCGCGCTCGATCTTCTCCCGAAGATGCCGAACATGGACGTCGATCGTCCGCGGCTCACGGTAGTCGGACCCCCCACGAAGGCGTTCGAGGAGCTCCCGACGCGAGAACACGACCCCAGGGCTCCCGGCGAGCACCGTGAGCATCTCAAACTCGATGAACGTCAGCTGGATCGTGCTGCCGCGGACCTCCACGGTCCTGCGCGGGAGATCGATCTTGAGCTCGCCTCGCTCGATGACGGCCTCGCGCTCGATACCAGCGGGAGGTGCGGCCGCACGGCGCAGGAGAGCGCGCACCCGACTTCGGAACTCGCGGATCGAGAAGGGCTTCGTGATGTAGTCGTCAGCGCCGAGCTCCAGTCCCAGTACCTTGTCGAGCTCCTCGCCCCGCGCAGTCAACATGATGATCGGGACGTTGCTCTGACTGCGCAGGCGCTTGCAGACCTCGAGTCCGTCGAGCCGCGGCAGCATCACGTCGAGGACGACGAGATCGACTTCCTCTTCTCCGAACCGGCGTAGTGCTTCCTCCCCGTCGCGTGCCTGGACGACGCGGTATCCGTCCCGCTCGAGCGGGAAGGTCAGAAGCGTCTGGATCGAATCCTCGTCGTCGACGAGAAGGATTGTCGAAGGGTTGGCCATCGGAGCGTTCGCGCGGGCCCGCGCTACCAGCGGCCGCCTACTATAGCCCGGCGATGGAAGCTCCTCGGCCCCCGAGGCGCGTTCGGCGACGGCGTCGAGGGACGGTCGAAAGCCCTCTCAACACTCGGCTCGTGCGAGTGGGATTCATCGTTGTCGCCCCGGCCGTCCTCGCGCTCCTGTTCTCGATCTCCACCACCGGGACGCTTCCGCGCACCCCGCTGGAGCCGTTGTTCGAGGCGGCTTCGGCCGCTGCGTTCCACGCGCAGTTGTCGACCGTGCACCCGGCCCGAGTGCCGGGTACCGTCGAAGCCGAGAACGCTACGCGGTGGTACAGCGAGACCATCTCGGCCCTGGGCTTGACCACCGAGGAGGACGTCTGGACCGAAGACCTCGCCGATCTCGGTACGGTCGAGCTCCGCAACGTCGTCACCGTCGTGCCGGGTCGAGCCGCAGAGGCAATCGTGCTTGTTGCCCATCGCGACAACGCTGGCGCTGGCCAGCCGTTGGGTGACAACGCCTCGGGGACGGCTGCCCTACTCGAAATCGCGCGCGGATATGCGCGACAGGAGGACGGCCCCGACCCGTTGCCACAACGGACACTCCTGCTGGTCTCCACCGACGCGGGAGCGTACGGTGGCGCTGGCGCAGCGCGCTTCGCGCAACGGTCGCCGTTCGCTGCAGACGCGGTCGCGGTCGTCGTACTCGACGGGCTGGGCGGAACGGGGCCTCCACGGATCGCGGTCGCCGGAGACCGCCCGGACTCACCCGCTCGTGCGCTCGTGAGCACGGCAGCGGCACGAGTCCAGGAGCAGGTGGGAGTTGCTCCCTCCTTGCCATCCGTCCTGACGCAGCTGGTCGACCTCGGTATCCCGTTCGCGGCCGGCGAGCAGGGCCCGTTCCTCGGTCGCGGGATCGCAGCCATCACGCTCACGACCTCGGAGCGGGACGACCCGCAGGTTCCGGCTGGAGACCCTGCCGCACCGCTCTCCGTCGAGCGGTTCGGTCAGCTGGGACGTGCGACCGAAGCGCTCGTCGGCTCGCTGGACGCCAGCGTCGGAGGCCCCTTCCGAACCCCGGACAGCCTCTTCCTGGGCGATCGGGCCGCGAGCGGGTGGGCGATGCGATTGACCCTCGTGCTCTGTGTCGTTCCGTTCGCGCTGGGGATCTCCGACCTCTTCGTGCGCTGTCGACGACGGCGGCTCCCCCTCGCTCCGGCCTTTCGCGGGCTGAGGGCGAGACTCCTGTTCTGGCTGTACGCCGGCGTGCTCGTCTGGATCGGGGCGCTGACCGACGTGTTCCCGACGGGCTCGCCGCTTCCGCTCCCCCCCTACTCGGCACTCGTGGTCGACACGCCCGTGGCCGGCCTGGCAATTCTCGTCATCGGGCTCGGGCTCGGCTGGTTCGCCGGTCGAGGGCGCCTGCTCGCTGTTCGACCGGCGAGCGAGGACGAGCGACTTGCCGGCTTTGCAGCCGCGCTCGTCGGGCTCGGTGTCCTGGCAGTAGCACTGGCGATCGCACAGCCGTACGCGCTCGTCTTCGTCCTTCCGTCGCTGTACGCCTGGCTCTGGCTTCCGCTAGGCGCCGGGCTGTGGCAGCGCGCCCTGCTCTTCGGGCTGGGCCTCGTCGGACCGCTCGCGGGTATCGTCTTGCTCGCCCGCGAGCTCGATCTCGGGCCACTCGACTCACCTCTCTACGTCATCGGCCTCGTGACGGTCGGTTACGTCTCCCTCGGAGCCGTGCTTGCGGCGATCGTCTGGGCAGCGGTGGCAGCGCAGACAGCCGCGATCGCATTCGGACGCTACGCGCCGTACGCACAGGGCGTGGATCCGCCACCGCCGGGAGTCGTTCGGCGCTCGGTTCGCGCAGTCGTCGCCGCGATCCCTCGCTCTAGACGAGGCTGAGGAACCGGACAGGCGCACCCGCAGAAATCTCGCCCGCGCCGCGAGGAACGTGCACGAGCGCGTCCGCCGAAGCGGCGCGAACGATCATGTGCGACTCTTGGCCGGCGACCGGCTCGAGAAAGACGGCCGTCGCCTCGATGCGCCGCCTGGCGCGGACGAACTCGTCACGGTGAGGGTTCCGGACGAGCGGGGCGACAGTTCGTCCGTGGTCGTAGTCGAGCTCGACCGTGTCGATGCCTTGGCGCCGGAGCAGGGCTGGTCGGATGAAGACGAGCGCTCCGACGAGTGACGAGACAGGGTTCCCAGGAAGGCCGAAGACGAGCGTCGCCCCTCGGATCCCGAACGACAGCGGCTTACCGGGCTTCACGGCGACGCCCCAGAAGATTTCCTCGACGCCAAGGTCCGCGGCGACACGGCGGACGAGGTCGTGCGGCCCCATGGAGACGCCGCCCGTGGATACCAGCACATCCGCCTCGAGCGCGCGCTCGAGCGACGCTCGATGCGCGATCTCGTCATCTTCGACCACGGGCAACAGTTCCACGTCCGCTCCGACGGGTCGCAGGGCGGCACCGACCATCGCGCGGTTCGACTCGTAGATCTGCCCGGCGGACAGAGCTTCACCCGCAGGCCGTAGCTCGGTTCCGGTCGCAAGCACCACGACGCGCGGTCGAACCGAGCAGCAGACCTCTGCGACGCCAGCTGCCCCGAGCGCACCGATCTGAGCGGGACCCAGCCTGGTGCCCGCAGCGACCGCGGAGTCCCCGGCCCGAACATCGCCACCGCGAGGTCGGACGTGTTGCCCGGGGCGTGCACCATCGGGAATCTCGACGCGATCGCCACGATCGCCTGCACGCTCGATGGGAACGACGGCGTCAGCTCCCTCCGGCACCGTCGCGCCAGTCGCTATGCCTGCCGCCGCCCCGGGCGGAAGCGGCTCAGGGGGCGGCTCACCGGCCGCAATGCGGTACGCGACGGCCAGTGTTCCCGGGGTGTCCGAAGCTCTGAGCGCAAAACCGTCCATCGCCGAGCTCGCGAACGGCGGGAGATCGACGACCGCCGCAGCAGCCTCGCGCAGAACGCGTCCTGCCGCATCGCCGACCGGAACCATCTCGGTCGGAAGCGGTCGGGCTCGCTCGAGAATGCGCGAGAGCGCGTCCTCGATCGTCAGCAGATCCGACATCCCGCAAAATCCGGGCTACGGGTTCCCCGGTGTGCGAAGCACTCCGGACGGTGCGGGTTCGGCCCGTTCGGTCGTCTCGGTCTCCGTACTCTCCGATGGCGTGGCGTTCGGGTCGTACGCCAGCGCGTATTGGCCTCGGGTGAACGGTTTCCACTGCGGCCACACGGCGGGCTCGGCGAAAGGCGTCGGTTCCGTTCCCTCGAGAGCGGGCTCCATGAACAGGCGCCAGATCTCGGCCGGAAAGCTGCCGCCGCTGACGGCGATCCCGTGGACGTTCTCCATCGGAATCTCTCCCTTCGTGAAGCCAAGCCAGACCGTCGTCGCGAGATCCGGCGTATAGCCTGCGAACCACGCGTCGGCGTGCTCCTCGTTCGTCCCGGTCTTGCCGGCAGCTGGACGTCCGAAGGCCGCGCGTGTACCGGTCCCGTACTGAACGTTCTGCTCGAGGATCCGCGTGACGACCGCGGCGGTTCCTTCGGAGATCGCGCGCTGTCGCTTCGGAATGCCCCAGCCCGCCGTGGTGTCCTCCTTGCCATTCGCGAGAATCACTCGCCTGATCGCCATCGGCTCTGCGTGGACGCCGCCAGCCGCCAGCGTCGCGTATCCGGACGCGATGTCGAGTGGCGACACGGCGATCGAGCCGAGCCCGATGGACGGAACGTACGCACCATTCACGTCGAGCGGTGCTCTCACACCCATGCGCCGGGCGGTCTCTGCGACCTTCTCGGGTGTGACGTCGAGCGTCAGTTGCGCATAGACGGCGTTGTCGGATCGGATCGTGGCACTCCGAATCGAGCTCCAGCCGTAGTAGTCGTTCGCGTAGGTGTGCACACACCACCAGGTGCCGTCCTCGCAGTTGCCCGCCGGATGCACCTTGTACGTGAAGGGGGCCGAGACGTAGTACGTCGAGTCCGGGTTGATGCCCATGTCCACGGCAGCCGCGAGGACGAACGTCTTGAAGGTCGAGCCCGTCTGGCGGCGCGCCTGAGAGAGGAGGTTGAACTGGTTCTTCGGCCGGTTCGGTATGACTGCGGCCATCGCGCGGATCGCACCCGTGCGAGGGCTGATCGAGATGAGGGCGCCAGCCGGGTCCGTTGGCTGATTCATCGTGTCCCGGATTGCCTTCTCGGCCAGCCGCTGGTACCGGGGAACGATCGTCGTGTACACCCTCATCCCGCCCGAGCGGACCTGCTCTGCGCCGTAGACTTCGATGAGCCGGTCCCGTACGTACCCGAAGAAGTAAGGCTCGCGAATCCTGCTGTAGAGACCTCCTCGGCGCAGCTTCAACTTCGAGGCCAGGGCGAGGCGATGCTCTCGCGCCGTGATCACACCCGTCTCGAGCATGGCGCGCAGGACCTCCGCCCGACGCGCGAGCGCGCGAGCGGGGGTGGTGAAGGGGTTGTACGACGAGGGTGCCTGCGTGAGACCCGCGAGCAGAGCCGATTCCGCGAGAGTCAGCTCGCGTGCAGGTTTGGAGAAGTACGTCTGGGCCGCCGCTTCGATTCCGTACGCCTGATTCCCGTAATACACCTGGTTCAGGTACGTAGTCAGGATCCGATACTTCGTCCAGGCTCCGTCGAGCTTGGTTGCAAGACAGGCCTCCTTGACCTTGCGCTGCACCGTCCGCTCGCGCGAGATGTAGAGGTTGCGCACGAGTTGCTGCGTG
>DATIBA010000172.1:0-2677 GCA_035457765.1 Gaiellaceae bacterium | reverse complement strand
CTCCTGCGCATCAACCCGCGCAAGGCCGGGATCATCACCATCACCGCGAAAGAGCCCAACCAGAAGGTCTGCGGTCCCAAGCGGATCGGGGTCGTGGGGGTGTTCCTCCCGCCGCTCACGGGATAGGAGAGTGCCCCTCGGGAGTCCGCCGCCGACTGCCATCGGGGCGGACCCATGGGTCCGACCCCGATAGGTGGTGGGCTCGGGGCATGGGGGTCGGGCCTCCCGCGGGGGGTCTGACCCCAGCCGCGCCCGGAGACTCGATCAGACCCCGCGGGTCTGACCTCGCACGGCAGACGGGGAGTGTTCGCGACGGTCACTCGAACGAGTAATTGCCCCTCACTCCGGTGGGGGATACCCTGAGAATCGGCATGACGAAAGCGATTCCGGTGAGACCGTGGCTCGCCGTCGCCTCCGCGGCGATGCTCGCGTTCGCGATAGCGCTGTCGCTGGCTCCGAGCGCCGGCGCCGGGCCCTCGAGCGTCACGAAGGTCGACGTCGTCGGGTCGGGAACGATCGCCTGGAACCGGATTTCCGTGCTCGCGGAGCCGAAGGCCAGCGCGAAGCGACTGGCGGTCTTGAAGCAGTTCCGACCGGACTTTCGCCCGCAGTACGTGCTCGCCCTCGACGTCGTCAGAGCCACGAAGACGAGGAAGCCGACCTGGTATCGGATCAGCATCCCGGGTCGTCCGAACGGCCGGACCGGCTGGGTGCGCGCGGCCGCTCTCGAGATCCGCCCGGTGCAGAAGCGCCTCATCGTCTATCGCGGAGCGAAGCGGTTCGAGTACTGGGACGGACGCAAGCTCGTGCGCAGCGGGAAAATCGCCGTCGGCAAGCCGGGAGCCGAGACGCCGCTCGGCCTCTTCTACGTCACCTGGAAGTTCAACCCCTCGATCGACCCCGACTGGGCGATCCTCGGAGCGTACGCATTCGAGACGAGCGCGTACTCGAAGCTCACGGACTGGCCCGGAGGAGGAATCGTGGGTATGCACGGCACGCCCTGGCCCTGGTTGCTCGGACAGGCAGTCTCCCACGGGTGCATCCGGATCCACAACGACAACATCGACTTCCTCCGCAACCGGGTTCCCCTGGGGACGCCGGTCAAGATCGTCCGCTGAGGCGGAGAACCCGCGTCGGTGTCGAAAGCGACGCCGGTGAGGGTGGCGTGAACCAGGCGCTCGTGTCGACGTCCACGCCCGCCGCGAAGCGGAGCGTGGTCGCCGTCGTCGACCGCCTCTTTCCGCTCGTCTGGATCGGGATGTATCTGCTCATCCCGGTCAGCGGGTGGGCGACCGTCATGTTCGACTCGTGGTTCGACCAGCAGCGCGATCTCGAGGCGCTTCGCTCGGTGCTCGCCGAGGGTCGCGCGGACGCGATCGCCGACAACGTGATCGGACCCGCGTACATCGCGGTCGCAGCCCTTCTCCACGATGTCCTCGGTCTGAGCCCCGAGGACGCGCTCGTCGTCCTCACGCGAGCCTCGTACGCCCTCTCGGTCGCCTGTGGCGTCCTCCTCGTGGGCGTGCTCGTGCGGCGCCTCGTCGGGGCACCGCCGATAGCGTCGCTGGGTGCCCAGTTCCTCTTCGTCGCCCTGATCTTCGCGACGGGGACGTGGCACTGGTCGGACGTCCCCTGGAGCCACTTCTTCGCTGCATTCCTGGCCGTCGCGCTCTACGCCGTTCGCTTCGCACCAGTGCGGCTCACGCCCGTCCATGCCGCGATCGCGGGTGTCGTCGTGGCGCTCCTCTACCTGACGCGGAGCTTCGAGCTCGCTGCGCTCATCGCCGCGTGGGCGGGCGTGTTCGTGCTGCTGGCCGCACTGCGTCTCACGGGGCCGAGGGCGTGGCGAACCGCCCACCTCGTCTCCGCGGTCGTCGCCTTCGTCGCCACGACGGTGGTCGTCTACGCCGTGACCGGGAAGCGGGATCTCTTCCTGTTGTACGGGAACTACCTCGATCGCCAATCGGGGAACGTCGGCTCGGCGGAAATCGCCGAGACACCGACGTTCAGCCTCTCGCTCGTCCCCACGAAGCTCGTGCAGCTCTTCGTCGAGCCCTGCTACTACTCGCTGTGCTCGGTCTCGGACTACGCCGGCGGAACGCGTCCGCTTCCGCCTCAACTCGCGGAGGCGGCCGGGAACGAGCGGCTCTGGCGCCTGCCCCTTGCAATCCAGCTTCCCTCGCTCGTCCTGCTTCCCCTGTGTGTGCTCGCGGTCGTTGGGATCGTGGTCTGGGCGACACGACGGCGATCGGCTGCGTCGAAGCGAGTCCGCGAGATCCGCCTCCTGCTCGAGATGACCGTCGCCTCGGTGGGCATCGTCCTCGGCTACTCGGCCAGCACGATGACCGGATCACCCCATCTTCGCTACGGCTTCGCTCGGGATTTCCTCCTGCCCGCTCTGCTCACCGGTGTCGTGGCCATCAGCCTGGTCTCCGCAGCGCTCTGGCTCCTCCTCTCGCGCCGAAGAGCCGGGAGGTTCTCGCCCGAGTTCGGCTTCGTCGTTCTCGCGGTCGTCGGCGGCGCGGCCATCGTGGTGGTGCTCGTCATGGCGCGGGCGAGCGGCCTGCCGCGCATCGAGAGCCGTCAGCTCGGGCCGATCGAGTACACGGCGAGCTGCCGCGGCGCTGTGTGTGACATATCGCTCACCGCGGAGACGACGTCCGGACGATCCATCTCG
>DATIBA010000171.1:0-8994 GCA_035457765.1 Gaiellaceae bacterium | reverse complement strand
CAGGCGGGCAATCGACTGGGAGCCGACAACCCGCTCGGCTGGCAGACCATCCTCATCGCGCACGTCGTCTTCAACGCGTCGGTGGTCGCGCTCGTCGTTCGCGCGCGCTTCGTCTCCATGGGTCAGCAGCTCGAGGAGGCGTCGTACGACCTCGGCGCGGGGCCACTTTCGACCTTCCGTCAGGTGACGCTTCCGCGCCTTGCGCCCGCGATCTTCGCCGGAGGGCTGCTCGCGTTCACGTTCTCCTTCGACGACTTCATCACGTCATTCTTCGTGACGGGGCCGACGTCGGAGACGTTGCCGATCTACATCTGGGGACAGCTCCGGTTCGGCGTCACGCCGGCGATCAACGCGACGGCGGCGATGATGCTCGCCTTCACCCTCGTCGTCGTCGTGATCGCGTACCTGGTGCTCAGACGCTCGGGTCAGGAGCGGGATCCAGGGGCTGTGCCGGGCCTCTGAGCTCCCGGCGCCGTCTTGCGCTCGCGATGCCGATCGTCGCGAGCGCCGTCACCCCGGCGACCGCGAACGCGAGCGCGGTTCCTCCGACATCCGCCAGCCAGCCGGCGAAGAGCCCGCCGACGGGCGCCGTGCCGACGAAGGCGAAGAGGTAGAGGCCGATCAGGCGGCCGCGGAGATGGTCTGGGGCATCGAGCTGGACGAGTGCGTTCGCGTTGGCCGTGAAGAGCGTGAACGAGATCCCGATCGCGAAGAGCAGGATGCCAGCCAGCACGGCGTCCTCGACGGGAGCCAGAACCAGCGCCAGGACGCCGAAGGCCGTTGTTCCCGTCGCGAACAGACGCCAGCTCGCTCCGCGGAACGTCGCCGTGGTGAGCGCGCCGACGAGCGCGCCGAGGCCGAAGGACGCGGAGAGAAGTCCGAAGCCCTCTGGACCGACGTGGACGGTGTCAGCGGCGAGCAAGGGCACGAGCACGTGGAAGTTGAACCCGACCATGCTCACGACGGTGACGACTCCCAGGACCGACCGGAGCTGAGGGCTGGCCCACGCGAAGGCGAACGCGCGGCGGAGGCCGTCGACGACCCGAGTCGACGGATCCTTTTCGACGGGATGGAGCTCCTCGTCCCGGATCAGCGCCAGCGCGGCGAGTACCGCGAGGAAGCTGACCGCGTTCAGGGCGAAGCAGATGCCGGTGCCGGCGGTCGCAATGACGAGCCCTGCGATCGCCGGGCCGACGATCCGTGAGCCGTTGAAGAGCCCGGTGTTCAAAGCGACGGCGTTCGGAAGCTCGCGGCGCCCCACCATCTGAAACGTCAGTGACTGCCGCCCCGGCGCGTCGAAGGCGAGGGCAATGCCACCGAGCGCGGCGAGGACGTAGACGATCGGAAGCGACGCGGAGCCGGTGAGCGTCACCAAGGCGAGAGCGATCGAGATCGCCATTGCGACGGCCTGCGTCCAGATGACGAGCCGGCGTGAGTCCATCCGATCGGCGACGACTCCGGCCACGAGCCCGAACACCGTGAAGGGAACGAACCGCGCGAAGGCGAGCGTCCCGACGGCGATGGGCGACCCGGAGAGCTCGAGCACGAGCCAGGCGAGCGCGACGTTCTGCATCCACGTCCCTGCGAGCGACACGAGCTGCCCGGTGAAGAAGATCCGGTAGTTGCGGTGGCGGCGCAGGCTTCGAAACGTACGGGTGCGAAGGGCGATCGCGAGCGTCGTCACGCGCCGTCCCCGAGCAGGGCCTGAAGCGCCGGAACGGCGGTCTCGATCGCGTCGAGCTCGGCGGGCTCGAGCGCGCCCAATCTGTCGGCGAGCCACGTGGTCCGGCGGGCACGCACCCGCCTGAGCATCCGAGCGCCGTCCTGCGTCAGCCGCAGACCGACGCGGCGGCGATCGTCCGTCGAGCGAAGACGCTCGATCAGACCTGCGCGCTCGAGGCGATCGACGTGCCCGGACAGCGCGGGCGGCGAGATCCTCTCCTCGGCGGCAAGCTCCGCGAGCGACAGGCCAGGACTACGCTTGACGAGCCAGAGCAGGGTGGCCTGGCGGGCGGTGATCCCGAGCTGCTCCGTCTCCTTCCGGAGCTCGCGGGCGAGCCGCAGCAGGATCGGACGGAGGTCCGCAGCGACCGTCTCGGCACCAAGAGTAACCTCACTAATCATTAACGTGCCTAAGTATAACGGAGGAAGGCGGGACCACCCTACGGGACAACCTCTCGAGCGAAGCTCTCTCGATCGGTGCCCGGCGGCCGTCCCGGGGCGCGGAGGCTACGGTTTCGGCTCTGCCTCGAGCTTGTAGCCGACGCCATAGCGCGTGTGGATGAACACGTGCCGTTGTGCGCGCCGGTCGATCTTCTCACGCAGCTTGCGCACGAAGACGTCGACGGTGCGATCGCGATGAGTCGCCCGTCTGCCCCAAACGCGCTGGAGCAGCTCGTCGCGCGTGAGGACCTTTCCCTTCTCGCGCGCCATCGTGTAGACGAGCCGAAACTCGGTTGGCGTGAGCTCTGCGCTCACGCCGTCGACGTAGGCCTGCACGTTGTCGGGGTCGATGCGGAGCTCCTCGATCACGATCGCTTCGCCACGAGCCGGCTCGGCTTCGCTCAGGCCGCGGCGGGCAGCGGCGCGCACTCGGGCCGCGAGCTCCTTCATCGAGAACGGCTTGACCAGGTAGTCGTCGGCTCCGATCTCGAGGGCGTGAACGCGGTCGTGCTCGGTACCGCGTGCCGAGACGACGACGATCGGCGTTCCGATGCCCTCGCCCCGAGCTTGCTCTATCACCCGCCAGCCGTCGATGCCGGGAAGCATGAGATCGAGGACACAGACGTCAGGGCGCTCGTAGCGCAGGCGCGCGAGCCCGGTCTCTCCGTTCGCGACGCCGATCGCGTCGAATCCGGCCGTCTCGAGATGGCGAGCCATTCCCCGCGCGATGACCTCGTCGTCCTCGATGATCAGGACCTTCGCCATTCCGTCACACGATAGTTGCGGCCCGGAGAGGTAAACGGGGCCGCGAGGTGGTTGCCGGCTGGTTACCAGGTGGAGAAGAAGGTTCAGACCCCACGGGCCTCCCAGGCACCGTCCTGGTCGCAGGCCGTCTGTTAGAACCATCGACATGGACGACGCGATCCGTGGGCGCGCACTCGTCGAGGAGAGCCGGGAGGCAGTCGTCGTCCTCGACGACGCGGATCGGGTCGTTCTCGCTAGCCGGCGAGCTCGCCAGGCGATCGAGGGCGTTCGCGAGGGAGAGCCGCTCCCCAAGGATCTGCTGACCGGCGAGCGCGGTGTCATCCCCTATGTCGTTTCGTTCGAGGTCGACGGGCGGCGGGAACGGCTGGTCTACCTGTCGCCCGAAGGTGACACCGCTGCCTACGAGGAGCTTCGCTCGGGCTTCACGGCCGCCGTGTCGCACGAGCTGCGAACGCCTCTCGCGCGCCTGCTGACCCTTCTCGAGACGGCGGCGCTACCGGGCGAGGACGTATCGGCACTCGTCGAGCAGGCCCAGCGAGAGGTGGAGCAGATCACCGAGCTGATCGACGAGGTGCTCTTCCTCAGCGAGCTCGAGTCGGGAGGTCGGGTGGTCGCGCTCGGGCCGACTGCCGTTCGACCCGTTCTCGAGGAGTCGCTGGGAGAGCTCGCAGAGCGTGCCGCTAGAGCCGGTGTCGCGCTGCGCCTCGAATGCGACCAGCGCACGCAGCTCGCGATTCGCCCGAGGATGCTTCGCGTCGTGGCGCGCAACCTCGCCGAGAACGCCATTCGCTACGCGGGTCCCGGCGCGACCTTCGTCCTCGACGTGCAGCAGGGCTCGGACGGCGCCGTGGCCGTCATCGGCCGCGACGACGGCATGGGTGTGGAAGAAGCAGAGCTGCCCCGGCTGTTCGAGCGCTTCTATCGGGCCGACCGTGCCCGCGCGTCGCGTGGGACGGGGCTCGGTCTCGCCATCGTCAAGCACGTCGTGACGCAGGCCGGCGGAACGGTCGAGGCGCAAGGGTCGCGCGGGCGGGGTCTCGAGGTGCGCTGCGAGTTCCCCTCGGTCCCGTAGCCCTTCACCGGATCTACACCATACGTTCACCACCGGGACTCCCGCTGACCACCACGGGGCACGGAGACTGGGGGCATGGCCTTGCGGGCACTCGCTGTCGCGATCGTCTCTGCCGCGGCCCTCGCGCTCGGCGTGGGCTGCGGAGGCGGGGACTCCTCGGGCGGTGTGATCACCGCCGACGGCTCGAGCACCGTCGGCCCGTTCACGACGAAGGCGGCGGAGGACTTCAAAGCACAAGGCGGCGGCGACGTCACCGTCGGGATCTCCGGGACCGGCGGGGGATTCGAGCGCTTCTGCGCGGGCGAGACGGACATCTCGAACGCCTCGCGCTCGATCAAGGACGAGGAGGCGGCGATCTGCGCCGACAACGGCGTCGAGTACGTCGAGCTGCGGGTCGCGACCGACGCGCTGACGAACGTGGTCAACTCGGAGAACGACTGGGTGACGTGTCTCACCGTCGAGCAGCTCAACACGATCTGGAAGCCGGGCTCGACCGCGTCGAACTGGAACCAGGTCGATCCCTCGTACCCCGACGTTCCGCTCAAGCTCTACGGCGCCGGAACGGACTCAGGCACGTTCGACTACTTCACGGAGGCGATCAACGGCGAGGAGGGCGCGAGCCGCTCGGACTTCTCGGCGACCGAGGACGACAACGTGACGGTCCTGGGCGTCTCCGGAGACAGGGGGGCGCTGGGCTACTTCGGGTTCTCGTACTTCGAGGAGAACCAGGACACGTTGAAGGCGCTCGAGGTCGACGGCGGCAGCGGATGCGTTGCACCGAGCGTCGCGGCGGCGCAGGACGGCTCGTACACACCTCTCTCGCGACCGCTCTTCATGTACGTCAAGCTCAGCGCGCTCGAGAACACCGAGCTCGCGGACTTCGTCCGCTTCACACTCGAGAACGCGGCCGCGATCGCGGAGGAAGCTCAGTTCGTGCCGTTGAACCAGCAGCAGATCGACGCCGAGCTGCAGAAGCTCGAGGGCGCGACCGCATAGATGACGTCGGCCGACGCCACTCTCGCGCGGCCCGCGGCCACGGCGCTGCCGCGGAAGAAGATCCGGTGGGGCGAGCAGTTCGTCCACCTCGTCCTGTTCGTCGCGGCGGCGATCTCGGTGCTGACCACGATCGGCATCGTGGTCTCGCTGCTTCTGCCCGCCCTGGAGTTCTTCGGCGAGGTGAGCCCGGTGGACTTCTTCACGGGGACGACGTGGGCGCCGCTCTTCCTCGACGCTCACTTCGGCGTACTGCCGCTCGTCGTCGGCACGCTCATGATCTCATTCTGGTCGGCGCTCGTCGCCTTCCCGCTCGGGCTCGGTGTCGCGATCTATCTCAGCGAGTACGCCGCTCCCCGCGCGACGGCGTTCCTGAAGCCGATCCTCGAGATCCTCGCTGCCATCCCGACGGTGGTCCTCGGGTACTTCGCCCTCACCTTCGTGACGCCATTCCTCCGGAACCAGCTGGGCGTGCAAGTCGAGATCTTCAACGCGCTCTCGGCCAGCCTCGTGCTGGGCGTAATGTTGATCCCCACCGTCGCAACATTGTCCGAGGACGCGATGAATGCCGTGCCACGCGACCTCCGCGACGGCGGCTACGCGCTCGGCGCGGACAAGCTCCAGGTCTCGACGCGCATCGTCGTGCCCTCCGCCATCTCGGGCATCATCGCGGCCTTCGTGCTCGCGTTCTCGCGCGCTGTCGGTGAGACGATGATCGTGCTGATCGCCGCAGGTCAGCTGGCGCAGATCACGTTCGACCCGCGCGAGACGATCGAGACGATCACGGCCTTCATCGGGGCCACGGGCAACGGAGACGTGCCGACGGGCTCGATCGAGTACAAGACGATCTTCGCCGTCGGGCTCACGCTGTTCCTCATGACGCTCGTCATGAACCTCATCTCGATCCGCCTCGTTCGGAAGTACAGAGAGGTGTACGAGTGACCGCGATCGAGACGTCGCTGTCCTCCGCCCAGCCGCGGCGCGCGTGGAGGAATCGCGTCTTCGCGGCGGCGATGCTCTTCTGCATGTTCGTGGCGTTCGGCACGCTCGCCGTCCTGCTCGTCGACACGGTCGTCACCGGTTGGCCGGCGCTGAGCTCCCAGCTTCTGACGGGGCTGCCGTCGACGCTGCCGGAGGAGGCGGGCGCACGCCCTGCGATCCTGGCGACCCTCTACCTCGGCGCACTCGTCCTGCTGTTCTCGGTGCCGATCGGCGTGCTGACCGCGATCTACCTCGAGGAGTACGCGAACCGCGAGCGCTGGTGGAACCGGGCGATCGAGGTGAACATCCAAAACCTCGCCGCGGTTCCGGCGATCGTGTACGGGATCCTCGGGCTCGCGTTCATCGTGCGCGGCATCGGCGTCGGGCGGGTAGTGCTCGCGGGGGGGCTCATCCTGACGCTCGTTGTGCTGCCGACCGTCGTCGTCGCATCGCGCGAGGCGATCCGCGCCGTTCCCGATTCGATCCGGCAGGGCGCGTTCGCCTTGGGTGCGACGAAGTGGCAGGTCGTCTGGCGTCAGGTGCTTCCGGCCGCGATCCCCGGCATCGCCACGGGCTCGATCCTCGCGCTCTCGCGTGCCGTGGGAGAGACCGCGCCGCTCATCATGGTCGGCGCGATCACGTACGTCGCGTTCAATCCGACGCTGCTCGGCCCCTACACTGCATTGCCCGTGCAGATCTACAACTGGACGAGGCAGCCGGACGTCGATTTCCAGACGCTCGCCGCGGCTGGAGCGATCATCCTCCTCGTGATCGTCCTCAGCATGAACGCCGTCGCCATCGTGCTCCGCAACCGCTATCGCAAGCAGTGGTGAGGAGAGCTTCCAACGTGATGATCGCCCGGCGCCGCATCGCGACATGGCCGCTCATTGCGTTGGGAGCTCTTTAATGACGCAGATGGAGGCTCCGCGCATAGACAGCGGTCGGATCGCAGAGGTGTCCCACGGGCTCGACCGCAGCGAGGTCGAGAGCCGCGAGAGGGTGTTCTCGGTGTCCGACCTCAGCGTCGCGTACAGCGGAAACGTCGCGCTCGAGGGGGTGCAGCTCCACGTTCACAAGAACACCGTGACGGCGTTCATCGGCCCCTCGGGGTGCGGGAAGAGCACGTTCATCCGCTGCTTCAACCGGATGAACGACCTCATTCCCGGCGCCAAGGTCACGGGCTCGGTCCTCTACCACGGCGAGGACCTGTACAGCCGCGACGTCGATCCCGTCGAGATTCGCCGGCGCATCGGCATGGTCTTCCAGAAGCCGAACCCGTTCCCGAAGTCGATCTACGACAACGTCGCGTTCGGGCCACGCGTGCTCGGGATGAAGGGTTCGTTGGACGAGCGCGTCGAATCGGCGCTAAGACAGGCGGCGCTCTGGGACGAGGTGAAAGACCGGCTCAAGGAGGGTGCCCTCGGGCTCTCCGGCGGTCAGCAGCAGCGACTGTGCATCGCTCGCGCGCTCGCGGTCGAGCCGGACGTGATCCTCATGGACGAGCCGGCGTCAGCGCTGGACCCGATCTCGACGACCCGCATCGAAGACCTCATGCACCATCTCAAGCGCGAGTACACGATCATCATCGTCACCCACAACATGCAGCAGGCAGCCCGCGTCGCCGACATGACCGCATTCTTCAGCGTGCTCGTCGACGAGGACGGAAGCGGGCGACGTGGGATCCTCGTCGAGTACGACGCGACGACGAAGATCTTCACGACGCCGTCCGACAAGCGGACGGAGGACTACGTGACGGGACGGTTCGGATGAGAGTCGAGCTGCAGGCCGAGCTGGATGCACTCGAAGCGGGATTCCAGGAGGCCGGCGAGATCGTCGTGCGGTCGATTCGAGGCGTCATCGACGCGTTGCGCACCCAGGACGTCGAGCTCTGCGACGAGGTCATCGCCTTCGACGACGAGGTCGACGAGCGGTACCGCGCCATCGAGAAACAGGTCGAGCTCGTGCTCGCGCGGCAGACACCCGTCGCGAGCGATCTGCGGCTCGTGCTGGCGATTCTGCACTCAGCGCTTCACGTCGAGCGGATGGGGGATCAGTGCGTCACCATCGCCAAGCTGACGAAGCTCTCGAGTCACCTCGGCACACAGCAGGCGGTCGTCGAAGGGCTCGTCGACATGGGCGAGCGGTGCGCGGAGATGGTCAAGGTGTCGCTCACGGCGTTCGCCAATCGGGATGTCGCGCAGGCGCGTGGCCTCCATGGGCTCGACGAGCTCGTGGACCGGGCGAACCGGCAGGTCTTCTCGGAGGTCCTCGGTTACGTTCACGACGCCGAGGCGCTCGAGTGGGGAATGCGGCAGATCACCGCGGCGCGCTGCTTCGAGCGGATCGGAGACAACGCAGTCGACATCGGCGAGCAGACGGCCTTCCTCGTCACCGGCGAGTTCGCCGAGTTCACCGACGCCTCCGACGATCTCCGCTCACTCGAGTAGCGCTTCACCACTCCTCCACCAGTAGTTCACACCCTCGCAGCCCACGGACGGATGTGTCGTGGCGACGATCCGAGCGGCAGGTCAATCGATGCAGAGGAGAGGGATAGGCATGAGAAGAGTATTCGCGCGCCGCGGTGTCGCGCTCGCTTTCGGCGCGATCGCCTGCCTCGGAATCGCCTCGACGGCGATCGCGGGCTCGGCAGCGGGACCCACGTACAACCTGAAGAAGCTCAAGGGCTCGATCACGGCCGACGGATCCTCGACGGTCGGGCCCTACACGACCGCTGCGGCCGAGCTCTTCCGGCGAGCCGGAGCGACCGGCGTGAAGGTCACGGTCGGCATCTCGGGCACCGGCGGAGGGTTCCAGCGCTTCTGCAAGGGGGAGACCGACGTCCAGAACGCGTCGCGGCCGATGCGGCAGAGCGAGGCGCAGCTCTGCAAGACCAACAGTGTCGGCGGCTGGCGGGCGTGGACGGTCGCGAACGACGCGCTCACCGTCGTCGTGAACCAGCAGAACACCTGGGCACGGTGCCTCTCGGTCGCCGAGCTCAAGAAGATCTGGGAGCCCGGGTC
>DATIBA010000170.1:0-7665 GCA_035457765.1 Gaiellaceae bacterium | reverse complement strand
CGTGAGCAAGTAGTGGAGTCCGATCGGGGTGACGTCCCACCGGAGCGCCTCGAGCGGCAGAGCATGGTTCCGGGCGGCGAGCTGGAGCTCCTCCAAGCTGATCCCCTCGCTCATCACCGCGAGACTACACCGGGTCCGAGGCGACCCGACGTGCCCGACGCGACGTAGCATCGACGCATGGACACCCGCGAGCTCGGGCGCAGCGGCATCGCCGTCACACAGGTCGTCCTCGGCTGCGGAAACTTCGGCGGCGTGGGCTCCTCGCCCGCCTTCTTCGGGCAGGGCGTCCCGAAGGACGAGGCCTTCCGGATCATGGACGCTGCGTGGGAGCTCGGGCTCACGACGTTCGACACCGCCGACGCGTACGGCGGGGGTCGGAGCGAGACGTGGATCGGCGAGTGGCTCGCGACGAAGGGGAGCACGGTACGCGACGCGATCACGATCGAGACGAAGACGTTCAACCCCATGGCTGCAGGTGAGGATCACGGCCTGTCGCGAGGTCGGGTGCCCCGCCAGCTCGACTCGAGCCTACGTCGTCTCGGAGTCGAGCGCGTCGCGCTCTACCTCGCGCACGAGTTCGACCCGGACACTCCCCACGAGGAGACGCTCGCGACGTTCGACCAGCTGGTGCGGGCGGGCAAGGTCGGTGCCGTCGGCGCTTCCAACTTCACGGCCGAGCAGCTCGCCGAGGCGGTCGAGATCTCGGAGCTCGAAGGCCTTGTCCGCTACGAGTGGGTACAGAACTCGTTCTCGCTCCTCGACCGCGCCGACGCGGAGACCGTCTTCCCCGTCTGCCACGAGCACGAGCTCGGGTACGAGGCGTTCGGGCCGCTCGCGGGTGGCTGGCTGACGGGCAAGTACCGCCGGGGCGCCCCGTACCCCGAAGGTTCGCGAATGACCCAGCGTCCCGAGTCGTATCTCCGCTACGCGAACGATCGCGTCTTCGACGCGCTCGAGGCGCTCGAGCGCGAAGCCCTCGGCCGGGGCGTCTCCACGGCAGGGCTCGCCATCGCCTGGCTCCTCGGCGTCCGAGAGATCACCGCGGTCGTCATCGGCCCGACACGCGTCGAGCACCTAGAGCCCGTGAAGGAGGCGCTCTCGATCGAGCTCACTTCCGGGGAGCTCGATCATCTGCGAGGCTTGTTCGCGTGAGCCTGCTCGTCCTCTCGGAGCACGATGTGCGACAGCTCCTGGACATGGAGTCGTGCATCGAGGCCATGACCGAGGTTCTGGCTTCGCTGGCTCGGGGCGAGCTGTACCAACCGCTCCGCTCGATCGCGCGACCCCCGGGCGCCGACAATCTGCTCGGCCTCATGCCCTCGTACCGCGGCGGCGGCACGCCGTCGTTCGGCCTGAAGGAGATCGTCGTCGTTCCTTCGAACCCCTCGCGCGGACTCGACACGCACATGGGCGGCGTGCTGCTGCACGACGGGGAGACCGGCGAGCTCGTGGCCGTCCTGAACGCCTCCCCGGTGACCGAGATCCGCACGGCTGCCGTGTCCGGCGTCGCTACACGCGCCCTCGCTAAACCAGATGCACAGCGCGTCGCGATTCTCGGCGCGGGTGCGCAGGCGCGCGGTCACGTCCACGCGGTGCGCGTGGTGCTCGACGATCCGGAGATCCGCATCTGGGCGCGGAACCCGGAGGCGGCAGAGCGACTCGCGGGAGAGGTGGGAGCGATCGTCTCGCCGTCGGTCGACGCTGCGCTCTTCGGCGCGGAGGTCGTATGCACGACCACTGCCGCGACTGAGCCGATCGTCGAGAGACGCTGGCTCGCGCGGGGCGCGCACGTGAATGCGGTGGGGTCGTGCTTTCCGACCACTCGCGAGCTCGACACCGAGACCGTTGCCAGCGCGTCGTTCTTCACGGACCGACGGGAGTCGTGTCTGAACGAGGCCGGTGACTACATCCTCGCCGCCGCCGAGGGCGCCGTCGGCCCGGATCACATCAAGGCGGAGCTCGGAGAGGTGCTCGCGGGGATGCATCCCGGCCGCCAGCACGAGGACGAGCTGACGGTGTTCGAGTCGCTCGGGATCGCGGTCGAGGATCTCGCTTCCGCGGAGCTGGTCGTTCGACGCGCGCGCGAGCTGGGGGTCGGCTCCGAGGTCGACTTCTGATTCCGCTCGCAGAGATCGCGCGGGCGAGAGAGCGCATCGCGGCCACGGTTCTTCGCACGCCTGTCATCCGGCTCCACGTGGATGCACCCTCGGAGATCTGGCTGAAGCTCGAGAACCTCCAGCCGATCGGCTCCTTCAAGCTGCGCGGTGCGGCGAACGCGATCCTGAGCGCGCCTCCCGATGCTCTCGCAGACGGAGTCGTCACGACGAGCACGGGGAACATGGCCCAGGGTGTCGCGTGGATGGCCCGCGAGCTCGGGATACCGGCGACGATCGTCGTGCCGGACAACGCCTCGGCGTCCAAGCTCGCAGCAGTCGAGCGCCTCGGCGGCCGGATCGTCCGCGTGTCCTGGGAGCAGTGGTGGGCAGCCGTCGCAGCCGACACCGAGCGCGACCTCGGCGACGGCGTGGAGGGATTCTTCGTGCACCCGGTCCAGGACGATCCCGTCATGGCGGGCAACGGCACGATAGGTCTCGAGCTCGTGGACGACCTCGACACCTTCGACGCCGTCTGCATCCCCTGGGGCGGAGGCGGCCTGACGACAGGAATCGCGAGCGCGCTCCACGCGCTGCGTCCCGACACGAAGATCTACGTGTGCGAGCCCGAGTCCGGCGCACCCGTCGCGGCCGCCATTGCAAACGGCCGGGTTCCGAGAGACATCGACTTCACGCCGTCGTTCGTCGACGGAGCGGGCTCGGGGAGCCTCCTACCGAAGATGTGGGCGCACGCCGAGCCGCTCGTTACGGACGCCTTCCCGATCTCGCTGGAGGATGCGGCCGCCGGCGTGCGACTCCTGCTCGAGCGCGGACGGATCGTCGGCGAAGGTGCGGCCGGGCTCGCCGTGGCCACGGCGGTCTCGGGCCGTGCCGGCGAAGGGCGGGTCGTCTGCATCGTCTCCGGCGGCAACATCGACTCGGCTCGGCTCGCAGCCATCCTCGAGGGCAGGGTTCCCGACTAACCCCAGTCGACGAGTGTCCGCTCGAGGCCGGCGAGAGCCTCGCGCTTGACGTTGTGAGCCCGCTCGTAGTTGCCGTGTGCGGCGCGCACCAATCGCGAGCTGGGACTGCTCGCTCGAGGCTCCTGATCGCCGGAACGATCCCGCACTGGGGCACGATCGGAGACATCGCCGCGATCGCTACGTTGTCTGCGTGCGGACGATCTCGTCGACGGCGCTACGGCGGCTCGTCATCGGAGCCCAGGGCTACGCCTCTCGCGCGCGCCGCGGCGCGAGAGCAGAGGTCGAAGAGACGATCCGCGCGCTCTCCTGCGTCCAGCTCGACTCCATCACCGCGGTCGAGCGCAGCCACCGGATCACCCTCGGCTCGCGCGTGGGTGCGTACCCGCGCGAGACCGTGTCACGTCTCCTCGGTCAAGGTCGGATCTTCGAGTACTGGGCCCACGAGGCGTGCCTGATTCCCGTCGAGGAGTGGCCCCTCTTCAGGGCAACGATGCGAAACCACCACCCGTGGCGCGGCGACGTGATCGGAGAGCACCCGCAGCTCGCGGAGGAGGTTCGCGCCGCGGTTCGGGAGCGTGGCCCGATCGCGTCGCGCGACTTCGACGGCAAGGGCGGCGGCGGGATGTGGAACTGGAAGCCGGCGAAGGTCATGCTCGAGGCCCTCTGGAACAGCGGCGAGATCGTCATCGCCGGGCGCGTGCGCGGCTTCCAGCGTCTCTATGACCTCGCCGAGCGGGTGATTCCACGCGAGGTACTGGAGGCACCCGAGCCCGACGAGGCGACGAGGCTTCGGGAGCTGACGGTACGCGCGGTGCACTCGCGCGGTGCGCTCACCGAGTCGGGCATCGTCGAGCACTGGCGACTCAGGGGCGGCGCAGCGAGAATTCGGCCGCACGTCGACGTGCTGGTCCGCGACGGAGTTCTCGAACGGCTCCGTGTCGAAGACGGTGGCGCAGACGTGCTCGTGCCCTTCGGCATCGAGCTCGACCCACCGCGACCGACGGCGTCGGTGCTCCTCTCTCCGTTCGACAACTTGCTCTGGGATCGCCCGTTCGCACGCCGCGCCCTCGGCTTCGAGCACGTGATCGAGGTGTACAAGCGGGCGCACGAACGGCAGTACGGCTACTACGTGCTTCCGTTCCTCTGGCGCGACCGGATCGTCGGCCGCGCAGATCTGAAGTCCGAGCGGGACGAGGGTGCGCTCGTCGTGAAGGCAGTGCACCTCGAGCCCGGAGTTCGTAGCTCGGCGGCCCTCGACGAGGCGTTCGATCGCGCTCTCGATCGCCTACGGCGGCTCGTCGGGCTCGAGCGAATCGTCCGATGAGGCTCGTTTCGCGGGAAGAGGCACGCCGCATCGCGATACGCGCGCAGCTGCTGGACGGGTCGGCACGAGGCGTTCTCGACACCATTCGTCGGCTCGGATTCCTCCAGCTCGACCCGATCTCGACGGTTGCACCCGCACAACAGCTCGTCCTCTGGAGTCGGCTCGGGCGCTACGACACGACCGAGCTCGATCGGCTCCTGTGGGAGGAGAAGAAGCTCTTCGAGTGGAACGCCTTCGTTCGACCGATCGAGGATCTCCCGCTCGTCCGAGCGTGGATGCGGCGTCGGAGGACCGGGAAGTACGCATGGGAGCGGCGAGGTCTGGAGTTCCTGCGGAAGAACGCCGGCTACAAGCGGTACGTCCTCCGCGAGCTCGAGCGTCGTGGACCGTTGCTCTCACGTGAGCTCGACGATCATTCCGTGAGGACCTGGAAGTCGCACGGCTGGCACGGCAGCCGAAACACAGGCGTCATGCTCGACCTCCTCCACCTGCGCGGAGTCGTCGCGATCGTGGGTCGGCGTGACGGCCAGCGCCTCTGGGATCTCGCCGAGCGCTGGTATCCGGAGACGGAGACCGTGGCTCTGCGCGACGCCGAGCGACAGCTGGCGGAGAAGCGCTTCCGTGCGCTCGGTGTGAGGCTGACGGCGAAGGGTTGGGAGGCGCACCCGGACGCACCCGCCGGCCCCGTTCCCGACCGCGTGACGTTCCTCTCCCCGTTCGACCGCCTGATCCACGACCGGGATCGGGCCGAGGCCCTCTTCGACTTCCACTACCGGCTCGAGATGTACGTGCCGAAGGCGAAGCGGGAGTACGGCTACTACGTGTTGCCGATCCTCGTCGGCGACCGACTCGTCGGCCGCCTGGAGCCGCGCTTCGACCGCAAGACGCGAACGCTCGAGGTGCTGGGCACCTGGGGTGACACCTCGCGCGCAGACGAAGCCCTTGCGAATCTGGCGACCTTCCTCGGCGCCGAGCGGATCGAGGCGGGCATCTAGGATCACCGCGATGGAGTTCGAGACCCGGGCGATCCACGAGGGTCAGGAGCCGGATCCGGCGACCGGGGCGGTGACGACGCCGATCTACCAGACGTCCACGTTCGTGCAGGAGGCGGTCGGTGTCCACAAGGGGTACGACTATGCGCGCGTCGGCAACCCGACGCGCACGGCGCTCCAGGAGTGCGTCGCGTCGCTCGAAGGCGCCGCCCACGGGCGAGCATTCTCCTCCGGGCTCGGCGCCGTCACGACGCTCATGCATCTGCTCTCCCCCGGAGATCACGTCGTCACGGTCAACGACGTCTACGGCGGCATCTACCGAATGTTCACGAAGGTGTACGAGCCGAAGGGATATCGGTTCACGTTCCTCTCAGCGGAGGAGATCTCGAGCGGGCTGGCGGAACACCTCGACGAGCGCACGCGCTTCGTGTGGCTCGAGACGCCGACCAACCCGGCACTCAACATCGTCGACATCGCGGCCGCATCCGAGGTCGCCCATGAGGCGGGCGCGCTCGTCGTCGTCGACAACACGTTCGCCTCCCCCTACCTCCAACAGCCGCTCGCGCTCGGTGCGGACATCGCTCTGCACTCGACCACGAAGTACCTCGGTGGACACTCCGACGTCGTGGGCGGCTTCGTGGCGACGAACGACGCCTCGGTTGCCGAGGAGCTCGCGTTCCTGCAGAGGTCGCTGGGCGCGGTCCCCGGGCCGATGGATTGCTGGCTCGTGCTGCGGGGGGTCAAGACGCTGGCCGTCCGAATGGACCGGCACTGCTCGAACGCGGCGGCGATCGCCGGCTACCTCGAGCGTCATCGTCGAGTCGAGCGCGTCCTCTATCCGGGACTCCCCGGCCATCCGGGGCACGCGATCGCGGCACGTCAGATGCGCGACTTCGGCGGGATGGTCTCCTTCCTGCTCGCCGACGAGCGAGAGGCGGTCGAGCTCGTTGCGCGAACGAAAGTCTGGAAGCTCGCGGAAAGCCTCGGCGGCGTGGAGAGTCTCATCGAGCACCCCGCACGGATGACGCACGCATCGACCGCGGATGCGCCGTTCGCCGTGCCGCCGACGCTCGTCCGGCTCTCGGTCGGCATCGAGTCGGCCGAGGATCTCGTCGCCGACCTCGAGGGTGCCCTGGCCGCATGACGCCCGAGCCGATCGACCTCCGATTCCAGGACGAGCGTGTCGTCGGCGCGTACCTGCTCGAGACCACGGACGGCCCGGCGCTGTTCGACTGCGGTCCGAGTACGTGCATCCCGTTCCTCAAGGCGGGACTCGCAGAACGCGGGCTCGACCTGAGCGATGTGCGTCACCTGCTGCTCTCGCACATCCACCTCGATCACGCTGGAGCCGCGGGCGTGCTCGTGCGCCAGCACCCGTGGCTGCGGGTCCACGTCTCCGAGATCGGCGCGCCGCACCTCGTCGATCCCACGAAGCTCGAGGCGAGCGCTCGTCGGCTCTACGGGATGAGCTTCGACACGCTGTTCGGTGAGCTCGCGCCCGTTCCGGCCGAGAACATCCAGTCCGTCGGGAGCAGGGTTCTAGGACTCGACTGCTTCCCGACGCCGGGTCACGCCTCCCACCACGTCTCGTACCTCGATGATGGCGGCACGCTCTACGCCGGCGACGCGGCGGGCGTGCGGATCGCGCCCGGCGGCTTCGTTCTCCCGCCGTGCCCGCCGCCCGAGCTCGACCTGGAGGCGTGGGAGCGTGCGCTCGAGGAGGTCGAGCGTCGCGCACCGGGGCGCCTTGCGCTCATCCACTTCGGCACGTTCGACGACGTGCAGGAACACCTCGCGGCGCTCCGCGACACGCTCCGCACGTGGGCAGAGCGAGTCGAGGACGGAATGGACGAAGACACCTTCATCGCGGCAGCCCGGTACGACGTCTCGCAGGTCGACCCCGCGCTCGTCGAGTCCTACGATCGCGCGGCGCCGTACTGGCACCACTACCGCGGCCTCGAGCGCTACTGGCGGAAGCGGCGCGAAGCGGCATAGCCATCGGGTCGGACCACGGATCCGACCCGCTACGACTCCCTTAGGGCATGCGCCTCGAGATCCGCGAGCGCCACGAACTCAAGGGCGGAGGCGTGCGTCGCCTCGAGCACGACAGGCGGCGCGGCCCCGGCCTCGAACGCTTCCTGCCAGCGGGCGGCGACGACACACCAGCGATCGCCTGGCTTCAGGCCCGGGAACATCCATTGCGGCTGCGGCGTGACGAGGTCGTTCCCGCGCGACACGGAGAACGCGAGGAACTCCTCGGTCATCACCGCGCA